>NZ_CBDTNW010000098.1:0-18677 GCF_965361815.1 Rubneribacter sp. | reverse complement strand
GTGCAGGGGCCGAGGGCGCAGGCGTTGCCCAGCACGTAGAGGATCCAGAGCACGCTGTCCCACGCGGGGCGGGCGGCCATGGTGTAGGAGTGGGCCATCACCGCGACGAGGACGACGCACACGGCGACCGACAGCCAGCACAGCCACCTGGGGACGGTGGCGCCGTCCTCGGAGCGGCGCATCACCACCAAGTACGCCACGGCCACCACCGCCAGGACCACGATGGCTATCAGCTCCTGCGTGATGCCGCTCGTCAGGTGCCCGAAGCCGTTGAAGATCCTCTCCCAGTGCTCCAGGTGGAAGAACACCGCGACGCCGCCGGCGGCCAGAAGCACGGCCGACGCGGCCCATGCCGGCATCTGGGACTTTTTGGCATGTCCGCCGGCCGCCAGCACAGCCTGGGTCCCAAACAGTCCCGCGCTCCACGCCACCAGCGTGGTGAACAGGATCAAAGGCCATTGCAGTTCCATAACCTACTCCTCTCCCTGCCAGGTGCGGTCGCGCAGAATGTAGGCGAACGACGGCTTGTTGCCCACGTCAGGCAGATGGTGCACGTCCGCGTCGGTGAAGGGCCGCAGATACTCGCCCAGCTTCACGCGCGTCTTCTTCATGGTGTCGTAGGACGTGTCGTCGCCGAAGGTGGCCGGCTCGCCGGGACCCTCGAAGGACTCCAAGCCCTCGTCCAAATCCCCGAAGAAACGCGCCCGCCCGCAGCACTGCTCCACGCACTGCGGCAACTCGCCTTGGGCGGTCTTCTGCTCGCACAAGGTGCACTTCTCCACCACGCGCTCCTCCTCGTTGAGGTAGCGCACGTTGTAGGGGCACGCCATGGCGCAGAACTGGCAGCCGATGCACTTGGACTTGTCTATCTGCACGGTGCCGTCGGCGGCGATATGCGACGCCTCCGTGGGGCACACCTTCACGCACTCGGGGTCGGCGCAGTGCTGGCAGCCCGTCGGCAGGAAGTACATCTCCACGTCGGGGCTCGTCGCGCCCTCGTACTTGGGGTTGGGGCCAATGCGCAGCACCTTGTTCCAGAAGCTTCCCACCGGCACGCTGTTGGCGGATTTGCACGCGACGCTGCAGCTCAGGCAGCCCACGCACAGGTTCAGATCGGTGACTATTGCCTTTCGCATCAGTAATCACTCCCATTCAGCGAGTAGTCGGGCAGCCATTCCCTCAAACGCGGGTCCGTCGCATCGTGGATGATCTCGGTGCCGTCGGCGTCGCAGGGCACTGGGTTGCCGAACGGGCTGTTCTCCGGCGTGGCCTTGTACACCTTCACCGCGAAGCCGCGCATGCATGGCGACGCCATGATGGGATCCACGTTCTCGGGGTTCAGCAAGCGGTTGCAGTTGCACAGCTCCTCGCCGTGGTTCGGCGCGGACAGCTCGGGAAACCACCAGGCGTGCTCGAGGTTCACCACACCCTCGCCGATGCCATGGTAGATGTCCACGCACTCGCGGATCTTGCCGTGCTTTGTCTCGATCCAGGCCCAGTCGCCCTGCTCAAGGCCCAGCTTCTCGGCATCGCGCGGATTGATCTCCATGCGCGGCACGGGCCACTGCTCGCGGCACCAGGGCAGCTGGCGATGCTCGGAGTGGAAGTACACCGGGATGCGCCGTCCCGTGGTGGCGATGAGCGGATACTCCTTGAACAGCTCCGGATCGCTCACCGGGCTTTCCATAGGCTCGCGGTAATCGGGGATGAGCCAGGACAGGTCCACATCGGCCTTGCCGCCCAGACCGTAGCGCTCGATGACCGTGGGCCACAGCTCGTATTTCGAGGTGGGCGTGATGTAGCCGAAGCGGCGGGTCTTGTCGCATCCGGGAACCTCCAGGCCCACGACGCCCTCCGCGCGCCCGACGCCGGGCTTGATGGTCATGTAGCCCGTCTCCCAGCGCCGGTAGGTGCCCATCTCCTTGGGGTAGACCTTCTTGGCGTTCTGCCAGCCGTTTTTTTGGAAGTCCTCCTCGAACTCGGCATAGCTGTCGTAGGGAAGCCGCTCGCCGTTCTGCTCGATGGAGGCGGCTTGGGCCAGCTGGAACATGCGCTCGCAGGAGTCGGCCGTGGTGGGGTCGGGCATGTCGGGGTCCATGCTCCACGGGAAGTTCATGGCCTGGGCGAGCGCCTTCATGAACATGGGATCGTCCTTGCAATCGCCGGGAGCCTCCACGCAGGGCACGTTCATGGCCAGACCGCAATGCGGGCCTTGGCTGATGCGCGGGAAGCGCATCTCCAGCCAATGGTACACCGGCACCAGGATATCGGCGCACTCGGCCGTGGGATGGTGCCAGAGGTTCGCCTCAAGCCAGAAGTCGAGCTTGTTCATTGCCTCCCACGCAGGACCGGACGTGCCGTGGTTCATGAACGAGCCCGAATCGTTTGCGCCGGCCACGATGGGGTACGGATCGCCCTCGAGCACGGCCTTCCAGATGCTGTTGGGTTCGGACCACTGGCCGTACCACTTGGTGATGGGCCAGTCGTCGCCGCCCACGATCTGGGCGTTCTGGTCGAACTTGTTGCCAGCCTCGGGGCTGGCGTCGAAAGTGCCGCCCAGAAACGCGTAGGGCAGCCAGCACTCGTCGTTGTAGTAGGAGTGGGTCGGCCCGCGGTTGCCGCCCGGCGTGTCCATGTTGCCGGTCATGTGCGAGAGCATCATGATGCTGCGGATGGTCTGGTAGTTGTTGCCGTTCTGGTCCATGGCCAGGCTGATGTGGATGCCGCCGTTGCCGTGGTCCTGGCCCTCGGGACGCGTGGCCCACGCCAGGCACGCGTCGCGGATGATGTCGGCCTTGACGCCGGTCACTTCCTCGGCCCATTCGGGCGTTTTGTCCTCGAGCATCTCCACGTAGTACTGCCACACGGTCTTGGCCTTCACCGTGCGACCGTCTTTGAGCGTGACCTCGTACTCGCCCACCAGGTCAGGGTCGATGCTCTCGAACTGCGTGGGGGTGGGCAGCCAGCCCTCGAAGGGCGTGCCCTCCTTGGCCACGCGGCCGTTTCTCATCGCGGCGTCGGTGGTGATGTGCTCGCCGTCCCACTGCGTGACCTCCACGTCGAAGAAGGACAGGGCGTCGTTTCCGGTCTTGCCCTCCTTGGCCTTGGCCGCGTCGTGCACGTAGAACTTCTGGTACGAGCCGCCTTCCACGACGTCGCACTCCTTCAGCAGGTGCGTTTTCATGTCGTGCGCACCCGAGTTGTCGATCATCCAGCCGCCGGTGGGCTCCATGTCCTCGACCACCAAAAACGGCGCGTTTGACCAGCGCTTCATGTACAGCTCGTCCA
The DNA here is from genome assembly GCF_965361815.1 of Rubneribacter sp. Taxonomy (NCBI): domain Bacteria; kingdom Bacillati; phylum Actinomycetota; class Coriobacteriia; order Eggerthellales; family Eggerthellaceae; genus Rubneribacter; species Rubneribacter sp. The sequence continues at coordinate 15,389 of NZ_CBDTNW010000098.1, read as the reverse complement.
TGAGGCCGTTTTCGTAGATGATCTTGGCCCATGCGAGCGCGATGGCCTGGTCGGTGCCGGGGCGGACGTTGAGCCAGTAATCGGCCTCCTTGCCCACGCCGGTCATGCGCGGGTCGATGATGATGAACGTTTCGGCCTTGCTCACCGCGTTCACCACGTTGCGGCAGGAGTCGTCGTAGTTGGAGTACTCGATGTTGCCGCCCCACTCCACGTAGACGCGCGGCTCCTCGGCCGACGTCATCCAGTTGCTGCCGTACTGGTCGGTGGTGGAGGTGGTCAGAAAGCGCGGGCCTTTGCAGATGCAGGACGCCACGTGATGGTTCACGGCGCCCGTCAAAATGGCGAGCGTGGCGTAGCCGCCCATGGCCCACATGCGGCTCGTGCCGTTCATGGTGAAGATGCCGGTGCCGGTGTACTTTTCCTTGATCTCGGCGAACTTCTCCGCGCTTATCTTCATGGCCTCGTCCCAGCTGATGCGCTCCCAGCCCGGGTCCTCGCCTTTGGGACGCGTGCGCTTCATAGGGTAGCGCAGGCGGTCGGGATGGTAGCACGCCTGGATGGACGACTGCGACTTCGTGCAGCAGTTGCCGTGGCTTGTGAAGCAGGACTGGTCGCCCTCCACGCGGATGGCCTTGCCGTCCTGCACGGTCACCCACACGCCGCATTCCATCTTGCCGCAGCCGCGGCAGACCGTGCGGATGCGCTTCACCTCCCCTTCGGCGGGCGCGGAGCCCTCGCCGGCGTCGGCCAGCGCGGTGAGCGGGCCGCCCGACGAGATGGCCGCGATGCTCGCCGTGGCCATCGCCATCTTCACGAAGCTGCGGCGTGACACGTTCAGCTTTTCCACTGGTTCTCCTCTCTTCCTATGACCCCAACGGCAGGGACGCCTCTGACGGAAACATCGGAAACGCGGATCGCCACCCCCTCTCGCGCTCGCCCTTCGTCGTCCTTGCCGCCACGTTACCGCGCGGCGCCGCATCGCGCATCGGAGAGAACTTATGCGCCGCCCGGCGAGAGCGCGAAAGCTGTCATAAATTGTTTATGTTTTTCATATGCCGCTCTCATCGCCGCAGGAAGGCAGGGATTCGAAGCCAACGTTGTCGCAACGCGAACGATCGGCGCGGGCTATAATCGAGCGCAGGGGAAGCGCCCCCCCCCCGCCAGGGGCGTGAAGATGCACGCAACGCGCCGAGACGAGCGGAACGAGTGGAGGGGAGGTCGCACGCATATGACGGGGGGCGTCGACAAGGAGACGTACCGCAGCGTCTTCTCCGACCGGTTGAAGAAGTTCTCCAACGAGGCGTTCACCAAGCGCATGCTCGGCTACACGTTCAGCCGCGCATGGGTGTTCCTCGTGTTCTTCAACGGTGCCGTCGCCCCCACGCCGCCCGACGAGCGCCTCGTGGTCACCGGCATCTACCAAGGCTCGCTGGTGGCCCTTGTGCTCACGCTGTTCGCGTGCGGCATCCTCGACCACCGCTGCGAGCGGCTGCTGCGCACGCCGGTCGGATGCTCGCTTCCAGCGGCGCTGAGCGTCCTGGGAACCTCGGTCATACCGCTCGCCGGCTTCGACGGAGGAGCGGGCATGGCCATGCTGGCGCTGGCTGCGGCGGCCACGGGCGTGGGATCGGGCCTGCTCACCCTGTTCTGGGGGAAGATCTACAGCGTGGAGGGCGGCCCGTGCACCGCTGCGGAGATGTCGGTGGCCTACGTGCTCGCGGCCTCGCTCATGCCCCTCTACGGCATGCTTCCCCTGCCTTTCCAGCTCGCCGTCGTTGCCGCGCTGCCCATCGCGTCGAGCGTCCTCATGCTGGGCGAGCTTGGGCGCATGGATGACGAGCGCTTCCAGGAGGAGGCCATCCCTACCCTCGACGGCGGCAGGCGCGCGGCCACCGACGCGCGAAGCTCATCGGACTACGTGGGAATGCTCGTCAAGTTTTCCGTCAGCTCCATCGTGTTCGGATGCTGCGTGAGCGTGATGCAGTCGCTCTACATCTCCTATGAGGCGCCCGCAGGATCGGGAGCGTACTCCATCTTCACCTTCCCGCTGGCGGCCCTCATCGTCAGCTGCATCATGCTGGGGATACTGCTGCTCAGCAGGCGGCTCGACTTCGCGTTCTCTTACAAGACCGTGCTCATCTTCATGGTCGCGGGATGCCTTCTGACTCCCTTTTTCGAGACGAACTCGTTTTTGAACCACTTCATGGCCTATGCGTTCGTGCAGGCGGGCTACTTCTGCTTCGAGATCATCAGCTGGGTCATGCTCGCCGACATGAGCCTGCGCTTCTCCATCCCGCCGCTTCGAGCCTACGGCTTCGGTCGCTGCGCGGTGTCGGGCGGCGTGCTTCTGGGGTCGCTTCTAAGCTCTCTTCTGACAAGCAGCCTCACGCTCACCTGGCAGCTGCGGTTCGCCGTCGCGTGCGTGATGGCGTTCGCCGTGGTGATCACCTACACGCTCACGCTCACCGAACGCGATATCGCGCGCGTCCACCGCCACTCGATGAGACGGCTCTCCGACAGCCAACAGAGAAACGATCCGTTCACCGTTCCGAGCAGAATGCGCGCTGACGGCCCTGTCGAGCCCGAGCGCGAGGCGCTTTCGCTGGAGGAACGGGTGGACCTCGTGGCCGAACGGCACGGGGTGTCGGGCCGTGCGCGCGAGGTCATGCTGCTGATCGCGCAGGGGCGCTCGGCGACGCGCATCGAGCAGGAGCTCTACATCTCGCGCGGCACCGTGAACACCTACAGCCACCGCCTGTACCAAAAGCTCGGCATCCACAGCAAGCAAGAGCTCATCGACCTCATTTACGGCGCCGAGGAGCGGGAGCGCGGAACCGGGCGGGAGTAGCGACGTGCCCCGCCGTTCCTTGCCGCGAGACGCGTCGCACTGCGGCAAGGAGCGTCTCGTTCCTGTTCGAAAGAGGCGCGCTCGGCAAGCCCCCGTGCGACAAGCGCGTGACGAAGGGGCCGGGATGCACTAGGATGGTCGCAGCAAGAACCGACCGTTCGAGGAGCGCCCATGGACATCCCATCCGACGACGCGGCTGGCAGCGCAGCCGCCCCCGACCGCATCCGCGTGCGGGGCGCGCGGGTGCACAACCTGCGGGACATCGACGTCGACATACCCCTGAACCGCCTGGTGGGCATAGCGGGCGTGTCGGGGTCGGGCAAGTCGTCGCTCGCCCTCGGGGTGCTGTACGCAGAAGGCTCGCGGCGCTACCTCGAGGCGCTCTCCACCTACACGCGCCGGCGCCTCTCGCAGGCGGCGCGCGCCGACGTGGACGAGGTGCTGCACGTGCCCGCCGCTCTCGCGCTGCACCAGCGCCCCGCCGCAGGCGGCGTCCGCAGCACGTTCGGCACGTCCACCGAGCTGCTGAACAGCCTGCGCCTTCTGTTCTCGCGCGCAGGCAGCCACGTGTGCCCCAACGGCCACCGCGTGCCGCCCACGCTGGCCGTGGCGGCCGAGGCGCCCATCGCCTGCCCCGTGTGCGGCGCAAAGTTCTACGGTCCAGGCGCCGAAGAGCTTGCCTTCAACAGCGACGGCGCGTGCCCTGCCTGCGAGGGCACGGGAATCGTGCGCACGGTGGACGAGTCCGCGCTCGTGCCCGACGAGTCGCTCACTATCGACGAGGGCGCCGTCGCGCCGTGGAACACGCTCATGTGGGACCTCATGAAGCAAGTGGCGCGCGAGATGGGCGTGCGCACCGACGTGCCGTTTCGCGAGCTTTCTCCCGAGGAGCGCCACATCGTGTTTTACGGCCCCGCCGAGAAGCGCCACATCCTGTACAAGGCGAAGAAGACCGACGCCTTCGCCGAGCTGGACTTCACCTACTACAACGCCGTGCGCACCGTGGAGAACGCGCTTTCGAAGGTGAAGGACGAGAAGGGGCTTGCGCGCGTGGCGCGGTTTCTGAAGGAGGGGCCTTGCCGCGCCTGCGGCGGCACGCGGCTTTCCGAGAACGCGCGAAAACCGCAGGTGGCGGGCATCAACCTGGCCGAGGCCGCGCAGATGACGCTCGGGGACGCGGTGGAGTGGGTGGCGGGCGTGCCCGCAGAGCTGCCGCCCGAGATGCGCCCGATGGCGAAAAGCATCTGCGAGTCGTTTTCGCGCACGGCCGCGCGCCTGGTGGACCTGGGGCTTGCCTACCTCTCGCTCGACCGCGCCAGCTCCACGCTCTCCACGGGCGAGCGCCAGCGCGTGCAGCTGGCCCGCGCCGTGCGCAACCGCACGACCGGCGTGCTCTACGTGCTGGACGAGCCCTCCATCGGCCTGCATCCGGCCAACATCGACGGGTTGCTGGACGTCATGCGCGACCTTTTGGCCGACGGCAACTCCGTGGCCATGGTGGACCACGACGCGCGCATCCTCGCGGCGGCCGACTGGCTGGTGGAGCTGGGGCCGGGCGCGGGCGCAAACGGCGGGCGCGTGATCGCGCAGGGCACGGTTGCCCAGGTGGAGGCCGACCCCGCCTCGCGCATCGGGGGCTTTCTTTCGGGGGCCGAGTCCGTGCGTGTGCGCACCTCCGTCGCGCCGGCCCACGTGTTCGACGAAGGCCGCATCCATCTGGAGACGGACGCCGTGCACACGGTGAAGCCGCTTTCTGTGGACGTGCCGCGCGGACGGCTCACCGCGGTCACCGGCGTGTCGGGTTCGGGCAAGACCACGCTCGTGCTGGAAAGCCTCGTGCCCGCGCTCGCTGCCTGCGCGGCGGGCACGCCGCTTCCCGCCCACGTGCGCCTCGTCGACGCGCCGGGCATTGCGCGCGTAAACCTCATCGACGCCTCCCCCATCGGCATCAACGTGCGCTCCACCGTGGCCACCTACTCCGGCGCGCATGACGAGCTGCGCCGTGCCTGGGCGCGCACGGCGGATGCGAAGGCTGCAGGGCTTAAGGCGGGCGCCTTCTCGTACAACACGGGCAAGCTGCGCTGCCCGGTTTGCGACGGCACGGGGTCGGTCAGCCTGGACGTGCAGTTTTTGCCCGACGTGGACATCACCTGCCCCGCGTGCGGCGGATCGCGCTACGGGGACGAGGCCGACCGCATCCGCCGCCCGCACGCCGCGGACCCGACGGACCTCGTGTCGCTGCCCGAGCTCATGGCGATGAGCGTGGAGGAGGCGCTTAGGGCCATAGGCGACCTTACGCGCGTGCGCGCCAAGCTGCAGACGCTTTGCGACCTGGGGCTTGGCTACCTCACCCTTGGCGAGGCCACGCCGGCGCTCTCCGGCGGCGAGGCGCAGCGCTTGAAGCTCGCCAGCGAGATGGGCCGCACGCAGACCGACGCCGTGTTCGTGTTCGACGAGCCCACCATCGGATTGCACCCCCTTGACGTGCGCACGCTGCTGGGCGTGTTCGAGCGCCTGGTCGCGCAAGGGGCCACCGTCGTGGTCATCGAGCATGACCTGGACGTCATAGCCAACGCCGACTACGTGGTGGACCTCGGCCCCGGCGGCGGCGAGGAGGGCGGCCGCATCGTGGCCGCCGGCACGCCCGAGGAAGTGGCCGCGAACCCCGCCAGCGTCACCGGAAGGTACCTGCCCCCGTTTCGCCAGGAAGAGAGCTGACTCCAAGCGCTCAAGGCGGCGGCTGGTCGTGCGCAGACGGCATAGGGCATCTCTAGCGAACCACGCCCGCGCGCTTAACCTTTGCGAGGAAGCCCCGATGTTCGACAACACCTTCGACTTCAAATGCATCGCCGCATGGTCGCGAGGGACCCTCGCGTGGTGGGGCGCGTCAAAGCAGATCGGCTCCTGGCTTTTCGACGCCATGCTCGACGACCGGATCTGGCGTTGAAAGCGTCAGAGCAGCCGTCCTCCCTCCTCCTCGGGCTCCAGCTCCAGGATGTCGTCGAAGGGGATGCGGGTGCGCACGAGCGTGAGGACGCGGCCCGCCTCGTCGATGTCGGCCACCATGCCGCGCAAGGCGACGTACCCCTCGCCGTCGTGGTAGACCACCCGCGCCATGCGCCTCCGCTTTAGGCGCGCGAATGCGCGGGAGAGCGAAAGCGCCTCCTCTTCGGAAAGCTCGCGCTTCGGCTCCGGCACCCGTTCGCGCTCGCGGAGAAGGTCGTAGTAGCCTCGCAGCGCCGCGAAGGGCATGAACTGCCGCGCGCGGTCGGCTCGAGGCCCTCCGTCGGCCCGCCGTCCGCCCGCGCCGTAGCCGAACGGATCAGGCATGGTGTCCCCCTATCTGCTCGTTGCGCTCGCGTGCGGTGGACTTCTCCTTGAGGCTTGTGCCGCGCAGAAGCGCGTTCTTCCCGAACTTGCCCTTCACGGCCAGCACCGCCTCCTGGAGCCGCCGTTCCTCGGCCTCGGCCGCCTCGTCGGCGAACAGGTCCGCAGCGGCCAACTCCTCGGGCACCACGCCGCCGAAGCCCACGTTGATGCGGCGGACGGGCGCATCGGCGCGCGTCGTCTCGTCGTACAGGGCCAAAACGCGCGGCAGGAGCTTGGCGAGGGAGTTCGTGCGGTCGGGCTGTTTGCGCGAGCCGCCCGTGTGCGGCAAACCCCGCCGGCCGGAGGCACGACGCCGACCGTGCCCGCCGTCGAACCACTCCCCCGCCGCTTCCCGCGCGCGGTCGGCCTCCCCCTTCTCGTAGCCCACATACAGCGAGATAGACCCGGCCACCAGGCGCTTTTCCACCAACTCCAGCACCAGCTGGTCCACCATCTCCCGCAGCACGTCGCGCGCCTCCTCGCGCGTGTAGCCGCACGGCAGCACCTGGCCGTTCATGAGCGAGTGCGCGTCCGGCTCGTAGGCGCGGATGTCGGCGATGGTGCACGGCTCCACCCCGTGCGCGTGGTCGATGAGGTACTCGGCGTTTACGCCAAACTCGCGGTAAAGCTCGCGCTCGTCCAGCTCGCACACGCCCCGCAGGTCGCGCACGCCGTACTTGGCCAGACGCCGCGCAATGCCGGGGCCGATGTTCCAGATGTCGGTGATGGGCCGGTGCCGCTGGATGGTGCGCTCGAACTCCGCCTGGTCCACAACGCCTATGCCGTCGTCTGCGTGCTTCGCCGCAATGTCGAGCGCCACCTTCGCCAGAAAGAGGTTCGGCCCGATGCCGGCTGCGGCGACCACCCCCGTTTCGGCACGCACCGCGCCCATGAGCATGCTCGCGAACTCGCGCGCGCCCACGCGGTAGAGCGAAAGGTAGGGCGTCGCGTCGATGAAGCATTCGTCTATGGAGTACGGATGGATGTCCTCGGACGAGACGTAGCGCAGGTAGATGGAGTAGATGTCGGCCGACACCTCCATGTAGCGCCGCATGCGCGGACGGGCCATGATGTAGTCGGTGCCTGCGGGGATGTCGAACACGCGGCAACGCCCCGGCAGCCCGAGGGCCTTCAAAGCCGGCGAGACGGCCAGGCAGATGGTCTTCTCCGTGCGGTCGGGATCGGCCACCACGAGGTTGGCGGAGAAGGGGTCAAGCCCGCGGTCGGCGCACTCGACGCTCGCGTAGAAGCTTTTCAGGTCGATGCACAGGTACGTGCGCTCCTCGGCCACGCCGCCTCCCTTCCCTCTCCCATTACCGGAACGCTTGTTCGCATAGTATAGCGCTTGAGCGCTTGGAAAGGCAAGGGCGGAAAGCCCCCTGCCCTCCCCTCGCCTGCCGAAAGGAGGAGGTTCGACGCAGACGGCCAGGGCCGCAGGCTGCCCTCCTGTCGCCCCTGGTCGTCTTCCCGCCCACCTACGGAGCTTTGCGCAGCGAGCGACCCAGCCCATGTCAACAGTGGCCCTACAAAAAGGAGCGACCCCCGCTGGCGAGAAATCACCGAAGTCGGAAGTCGCGAGCGTTCAAATGGGCCTCTTGACGCGTTCGAACATTGCCGACCAGGCATTTCCCTCTACCATAACGGGACGGAGTCTCGAAAACCTTCCGACTTCGGTGATTTCTCGCCATCCGGCGCTCCCTCCCCGTCCGACGCTCTCCTCCCATCCGCGCCTGAAAGACACACAGGGCGCAAAGCCCTCACTGTTCGCTACCCTCCACGAAGTCTATGAGCTCTTGGCGCGAATGCACGCCAAGCGCGCGATACACCCTTTTGACATGAGTGCGCACGGTGTTCTTGGATACGCAAAGCAGCTCGGCCATCGCCGGCACGTTGCGCCCTCTGACGATGAGCACCATGACCTCGTACTCTCGCTGCGAGAGGTCAAAACGCTTCCGGAGGGATGCGCACGCACGCTGCAAGGCATCGTCGGCATCCTGCGCCTGGGCGCCGCTTTTCCGAAGAACCGGATCGCCCGCGCGCATACCCCTCCTGGCAACGGCGTAAAACGCAAGTGAGAAAGCGTACAGCAAAAGCAGCGAAACGAACGCCGCCGCTCCGCGCGGCCCCATCCCGTTCGCGAACGCTCCCACGCCCAGGCCGACCACACGCGAAAGGTAGATCACGCAGGCGAACGCGCCGTACACCACCAGCACGTCGAGTCGCTCCGCCTCCGCCGTCTCCAGACACGTGACCATAACGGCTATGGAAACAAGGCAAAACAGCATGTCGCCGCAGAACAGCAGCAAGGGCCAGTACGCCGATCCTATGTAAGGCGCGGCAAAGAGCATCGTAGCCAGCAAAGGGAAGCCCGCTGAGCAGATATAGGGTACGCTCACCCGGGTCTTGAAGCCGAACCAAATGAGCAGAGCCACCAGCGCCGCGCCGGTGTTCGCGCCCTGGGAGATAAGGCCCCGCACAAGGCTGTCCATGTGAACGCCCGCAGAGGCCCCCAGGGCGGGACCCACAAGGCCAAGGAGAAACGCCATGGCCGCAGACGGCGCAAGCCTGCGCGCGACCGCGCGGTAGTGCACGCTGCGTGTCCCGTCGGCGACCTGGGGCAAAGGACGCAGGGGAACCGTTCTCAGCGCAACGGCCAGCATTATCATGGACAGAGGGAACAGGCAGAACACCACCATCGATGCCACAAACAGCCCATCAGCGTTGAAAGCAACCGTCAAGAAGAACGGGATGATGGGGAACAGCGACGACACGATGAGGAGCGCTTTGGCCAAGTTCAGCTCGAAGGAGGCGAATATCCGCGTGCAGCATATAAACCCCAGAGCCTGCCCAGCGCCAAGAAGCGCTCCTGACGAGACGGAGAGAGATCCCCCTCCCTCCGCCGCGTCGCCAAACATGAGGAGGGAGAACCCCGAGGCCAGCAACACAACCGTGGCGGCAAAAGGGGGACGGGAGAGTCGGCTAAGGAGACACCGGCACAAGGCGACCAGCAGAAACGTTACCGCGAACGAAGCCTGGCAGCACACAGTCACCAGCATCCGGTCCCGCTCGCCCGCAAGCAAGGTGTGGATGATCGATATCGGCTCGCACACGGTGAACGCCTGCAGCGAAAGCAGGAGGCACAATCCTGCGCCCGCGAAAATGATCTGAGTTATTTTTCTCCCCCTCATCGCGCCCTCTCCCTGCCGAGCAACGCCGACCAGCCCCCCTTGGTCCGGCATTATACTGCATCTAGACGCGTTGCATGGGAAGGGGCGGTCGCAGGCGTCCCTTCCCACAGCGCGCCAACAGGCCCGTCCAGCTGTCCGAACAGATCTCCGACCCGGTCACCCTTTCACGTAGGCGGCCGCCACGTCGGCGGCATGGAAGCCGGTGAAGAAGGAGAACGAGCTGCACGATCCAGAAAACGCGTGGTTGTAGTCTGCCATGAAGAACCCCGCGCTGTCCAATCCCCCCGCGAACAGCCCTTCTATCCATTCGCCGTTTTCGTCAAGCACCTTGCAGTCGGAATCGATCATCACGCCGCACAGCGTTGACAGGCGGTTGCACTCCAGCTTGAGCGCGTAGTACGGCGGCTCCGCAAGCGGAAGCAGCATCGAGGGATCCTTGTAGAACTCGGCATCAAAACCAGCTTCGCACGCCTCGTTGTACGCCTCGACCGTGGCTTTGAGCGCATCGGAGGGAATGGATGCCTTCTCGGCCAACTCTTCAAGCGTGTCGGCTTTGATCGCCGCCCCCGCGCTGACGGCCGCCTCAAGCTGCTCGCCCATATCGGGAACGGGGTCGTAGGTGTAGGGCAGGTATTTCGACTGGCAAAAGAAATCCTCGGTTTCCATGCGCCTGACCAAGCTCGCGTCGAACAGCGTGTAGAAGAAGTAGCCGGGCGACCACGCCGCCAGCGCGTAGCCATAAGTGGGGTTCGTCCAGTACTCGCAGCCAACCCGCTGTCCGAATCGGTTAACCCACAAAAACGGCTCGCCGCCCGCCCTGGTCACATCACCTTCGTAATCGGTGTCGGCCACCTGGATGCCGCCGGGCTGCACGCTGTCGAGCACCCCGGTGATCGCGCCAACTCCGAGCATCATGTTGATGCCATCGCCGTTGTGATAGAGCATGGCATCCCCCACAATGGCCGCGTTGCCGCGCTCCCCCAGGTAGGCGTTCACCATATCGGGGTTGTTGCCGAAGCCGCCCGTCCCCACGAAGGTCGCCTTCGCTTTGACGAACACGGTGCCATTCTCCCCCTCGGCCAAAGCGCCGACCACCTTCCCCTCGTCGTCGACCACAAGGTTCGTCGCCCGCGTGTCGGTGAGCACGACCACGCCGTTTTCCTCTATGACAGCGCGGTCGATGTCGGCCAGGGCGGCGGCCTTCCCCTCGAAGAACATGCCCGCGCCCGTGTTGGGGCCAGCAAGCGAGGTGAGCAGCTGGTTGACCTTCGCACCCTTGCCTATCCACCAGTCGTAAGGTTCGTTGCAATGGTTCAGAAACGACATGACCAGCGTCTGTGACGAATGGAATTGGTTGTACAGGTTGAAGTAGTCGGCCGCTTCGGACGGCGTCCACGTGACCATGCCCTGCTCCTTGACGTACGCGCACGTGTCCAGAGCGAAGTGAGCCTCGGTTCCGAACGAGGAGCCGCCCGTTGATGCCTCTTTCTCCATCAGCACCACGTCAAGCCCCAGTTCCGATGCGCGCGCCGCGCTGAGCAGGCCGCAGTTGCCCGATCCTATGACCAGGTAATCGGCCTCGCGCGTCTCGTCGGCGGCAACCGACGACTCAACGACGGGCTGGATGACGAACGATTCGTCCACCGGCGTGATGTTGGCGGAGGACTGCGTCTCCGGGCCCGCTCCCTGCGCCGCTTGCCTCGAAGCGACTTGGCCCGCCTGCCCATCTGCAGACGGGGCGCACCCCGCAAGCCCTGCTGCGAGCGCAACGGCCCCCGAGGCCGCGGCCCCTTTCAGAAACGTTCTGCGTCCGATGCATGATCCCATGATCTTCCCCTTCCAACGGCGTTGCCCAGAGTCGCCGGGCCCTCCCACAGCGCTCCGTCAGCGCTGCGGCAAGCCGCATGGTACCTGCGAAACGGGCGTTTTGGCCGGGTGGCGAGGAGAATTCACCTCGTTTGGGTGAACGTCGAGCTTCCGCATTGCGAACGATCACCCACGGTGAGGGAAAGGGGATCTCCCCTACTGCCGGTAATGGGACAAAAAGTCAGCGAGGGCCTCCATGGCCTCTTGCAGCACCTCGATGCGCGGCAGGAACACCACGCGAAAGTGGTCGGGCTTGGCCCAGTTGAACCCGCCGCCGTAAACGACGAGGATCTTCTTCTCGTGCAGAAGGTCAAGCGCGAACCGCTCGTCGTCGGTGATGTTGAAGCGCTCCGCGTCCAGCTTGGGGAAGATGTAGAAGCCCGCCCGCGGCTTGACGGCGCTCACGCCGGGGATGGCGTTGAGCGCCTCATACACGTAGTCGCGCTGTTCGTGGACGCGACCGCCGGGCACGACATAGCTGCGCACGCTCTGGTGCCCGCCCAGCGCCGTCTGCACGATGGACTGGCCCGGCACGTTCGAGCACATGCGCATGTTCGCGAGCATGTTGAGGCCCAAAATGTAGTCCCGCGCGCGGGACTTGTCGCCCGAAAGCACCATCCAGCCGATGCGGTAGCCCGCCACCATGTGCGACTTGGAAAGCCCGCTGAAGGTCACGCAGAACAGGTCGGGCGCCATCGAGGCGATGGAGATGTGCTCCAGACCGTCCATGACCAAGCGGTCGTATATCTCGTCGGAGAAGATGATCAGGTCGTGGGCGCGCGCGATGTCGACCAGTTCCTGCAGCACCTCGCGGGGATAGAGCGAGCCTGTGGGGTTGTTCGGGTTGATGATGACGAGCGCCTTGGTGCGGCTGGTCACCTTGCTGCGGATGTCATCCATATCCGGATACCATTCGGCCTGCTCGTCGCACACGTAGTGCACAGGCGTGCCGCCCGCCAGCGACACGCACGCCGTCCACAGCGGATAGTCGGGCGAGGGCACCAGCACCTCGTCTCCGTTGTCGAGCAGCGCGAGCATGCTCAAATTGATGAGCTCGCTCACGCCGTTGCCAGTGAACACGTCGTCCATCGTCACGCCGGCGATGTGCTTGAGCTGGCAGTACTGCATGATGGCCTTGCGAGCGGAGAACAGGCCCTTCGCCGACGAGTAGCCCTCGCACTCGACCAGCTGGCGGCTCATGTCGAACACCACCTCGTCAGGGGCGCGGAAGTCGAAGGGCGCGGGGTTGCCGATGTTGAGCTTGAGGATGGTCGCGCCCGCCGCCTCCATCCGGTCGGCTTCGTCCACCACCGGCCCGCGCACCTCGTAGAGCACGTTGTCCAGCTTGGTCGATTTCTTGATCTCGCGCATAGCGCTCCCTTTCTCGCCTGCTGCGTCGGCGCGTGGCGTGCCGACGGCTCCGCTTTCCTTGCCGGCCCCCTCCCGCACACAGGCGAAGCCGCCTCCGCCTTGGCCGGCAAGCCACTCCGGCTCCACGCCCAGCACCTCCGCAAGCGTCCTCAGCACGTCGGCGCGCGGGAAGGTCTTGCCGCTCACGTACTGGCTCACCTGGCTCTTTCCCAGCTTCGCGCCGCGCTCGGCCGCCAGGCGCACCAGATCGGCCTGACGCAGGCCGCGCTTTTCCATCACGCCGCGCAAACGCCGTGCGAATTCCATCGTGTCGTCCTCTTCCGCCATGCCCGTCCATTCGGTCGCCGGAAAGTTCAATTTTCAATCTTGCTAGCGTCCCTAAAAATTGAACTTGCTCTTGTTGAAATTGAACCAATTAAAGCAGCTTGCCCAAAAAGTTCAATACCATCTGCGCGGCATTCACGCGATCGGCACGGAAGGAAGGGCGGGAGGCGACCCGGACGGACACGTCGGTCGTTCGGCAGGGGCCGCCTACGGGTTGGCCGCAAACCGCGGCTTGTGGCACTCCGGAGGGCCGATCCTACGCGCCGGCGGGCCGCACAACTCCCGTGATCTGGGATTTCTCCGGGCGCGCAGGGCGCGAAGGGCGGAAAGGCGGCCCCGCGCGTGCCACAGGGCGCCGTTTGTGACCAACCTGCGAAAACGCCTCTGCTAAACCAGCGTCGACACGGGTCGGGGCGGATCGCCGCGTACGAACCGCTCGGACGTCTCGAAAGCCCCCAGCCTATCGGACGGGGTCGCTCGAGGCGCCCGAACAGAGGGGCTCAGCTTGGGATCCGACCAACGTAAGCTCGCGCCGATCCTGGTTCAATGTAGACAGCGCGCCCTCTCTGTTAGACCGTTGACACGAACCAGTGTTTGCCGAATCTCGAACCGAGCCTTCCCCAGTCGGGCGCCGGGCAAGGCCCTCCCCGCCCGACGGGTGGGGTTTTGATCGGCGAACTGGCCTGGCCTATGTCACTCCTGGTTTAGCAGAGAGAGCGCGCCTAAACGGCGGAAAACGCGCCTTGTGCATAGATCCGGAAGGGTCAGGCCCACATCGAGGATTCACGACCTGGCGTTTCGCCGTCAAGAAAACGTGAAACCGCCAATCCGGAGAAAAAACCTATGCACAAGACGCGATCCGTGCCGCTTCGGGCCGAACTCTCTGTTAGACGATCGACATGGGCCGGCCCGGCCTGCGCCGTCGGCGGTTCGACGGATAACGAAAGGGGTCATGGACAAAACGAGTCCCGATCCACACGGCTTCGGCCGAAATCAACCCGATTCGGGCCCCTTGCGAAGGGGCGCGCGGGAAGGCCGCGCGTCGCCCCAGGAAGGCGGCTCGCGCTTTTGACTATCCTCGTACGAGGATGTGGATCGGGGGCCGTTTTGTCCAGAGTGACGCAGCCTCTCCGTTGAACTAGGGTTGGCATGGGTCGGCCGCCAGCGGCTCTCCGAACCGTCGCCTGCCGCTTGCGGCCAACTTGCGTGCGGCCCTCCGCCGGGGCACGTCTTCTTACCCGTGCGTTGTCGAAAAGGCCTAAGCCGCCAGACGTTTGGCGATAGCCAGGATAAAGTCGCGGGTGGAGAGCGTCGTCGGGTTCTCCAGCGTGGTGATGCGCGCCAAATCGCCCGTCATCTCGCCGGCCTCGATGGTGTCGAGCGTGGCCTTCTCCAAACGGTCGGCGAACGCCACAAGGTCGGCCAAACCGTCCAGCTCGCCGCGCTTGCGCAGCGCGCCCGACCACGCGAAGATGGTGGCCACCGAGTTCGTGGACGTCTCCTTGCCCTCGAGGTGCTTGTAGTAGTGGCGCTGCACCGTGCCGTGCGCGGCCTCGTACTCGTACACGCCGTCAGGCGACACCAGCACCGACGTCATCATGGCCAGCGACCCGAACGCGCTTGACACCATGTCGCTCATCACGTCGCCGTCGTAGTTCTTGCAGGCCCAGATGAAGCCGCCGTCGGCCTTCATCACGCGCGCCACGGCGTCGTCGATGAGCGTGTAGAAGTACTCGATGCCGGCCGCCTCGAAGCGCTCCGCGTACTCGGCGTCGTAGATCTCCTGGAAGACGTCCTTGAAGCGGTGGTCGTACTTCTTGGAGATGGTGTCCTTGGTGGCGAACCAGATGTCCTGCTTCACGTCGAGCGCGTACTCGAAGCAGCTGCGCGCGAAGCTGGCGATGGAGGCGTCGGTGTTGTGCATGCCCTGCGCTACGCCGGGGCCGTCGAATTCGTGCACAAGCTCGCGCGTCTCGGTGCCGTCGGCCGCAGTGTAGACAAGCTCCACCGTGCCCGGGCCGGGAACGCGCAGCTCGGTGTTCTTGTACACGTCGCCGTAGGCGTGACGGGCGATGGTGATGGGCTTTACCCAATTGCGCACGCACGGCTCGATGCCCGCCACCGTGATGGGCGTGCGGAACACCGTGCCGTCAAGCAGCGCACGGATGGTGCCGTTGGGGCTTTTCCACATCTGCTTGAGGTCGTATTCGTCCATGCGCGCCGCGTTCGGCGTGATGGTGGCGCACTTCACGGCCACGCCCAGGCGCTTGGTGGCCTCGGCTGAGTCGAACGTCACCTTGTCGTCGGTGGCGTTGCGGTGCTCAAGGCCCAGGTCGTAGTACTCGGTTTTGAGGTCCACGAACGGGCAGATAAGCTCGTCTTTGATCATCTGCCAGATGATGCGCGTCATCTCGTCGCCGTCC
>NZ_CBDTNW010000097.1:0-18511 GCF_965361815.1 Rubneribacter sp. | reverse complement strand
GTACAACGGAAGTAAGCAGGCGGCGAGAAACACAAAACGCCACAGACTGGGGCGGAGACCAACGCTGCCCCCCCGGGCCGGGGAAAGGGGGAGAAGATGAGAGAGGACGAGGAGCGCGCGCTCGCCCGCGCGCAAGCGGCGCTGCTCTCGACGGCGGCGCGCGTCATGCGCAGGCCCGACGCGGCGCTGGCCGAGGACGTGATCGCGGGCCGGCTGTCGCAAGGTTTGGAGAGCCTGGTCGGCGAAGGGGCCGAGGGCGCCCTTCGCGCGCTTGGCGAGCTGCGGGCCTTCGAGGGGTCCGTCGCGCACGTCGCGCCCGACGAGCTGCGGCTTCGTTTGGAGGTTGACTACAACCGGCTGTTCGTCGGGCCCGGCGCGCTCAAGGCGCCGCCGTACGAGAGCTATTACGCGAGCGAGGCGCGCGCACCGGGATCCGGGAGGCTGCGGACCGAGGAGGAGCGCCAGGTGGCGGGCGCGTACGCGCGATGCGGTTACGCGGTGCCCGAGGGCCTTGCCGAGCTGCCCGACCATGTGGCCGTGGAGCTGGAGTTCCTCGCGCTGCTCGCGCGCGACGAGGCGGCCGCCTGGGAGGCGGGGGACGATCGGCGCGCGCTCGAGCTTCAGGATGCTCAGGAGGGGTTCGTCGAGGAGCACCTGGGAAGATGGATCGAGCAGCTGGCGGCCCGCGTGCGCGCGGAGGCCCGGTGCCCCCTGTATCCCGCCGTGATCGACGTCGCGGCGGCGTACTGCGCCTGACCGAGGTGCCCTCGGGGATGCTTCGGGGGGCACGCTGCATCCGCCCCGTCGTTCGCGTTCGTTCCGCCATTCCATCCTCTCGCAATGTTTCACGTGAAACATTCGTTTGCCTTGCGCGCCGCGCCGGGGGATCGCCGCGGGTTTGCTATACTGGCGGCATCGTCTTTCGGAAAGGGGCGGGCATGACCGCGGACAACCCATCGGATTTCCCGTACGAGCCTGTGCGCGAGACGGCCGACTCCGTCCTGCGCCAGGGCTATTGGGACGTCGCGACGGGATTGCAGCAGGTTGACGGCCTGGTTCCGTCAGACTACCTGCGCTCTTTGGCGCACGAGCACGCCTCCGGCGTTCGCAGCATCGAGGAGACCGGCCGTATCCTGCGCGCCTATTACCGCGAGCGCCCGCGCCAAAGCCTCGGCTCCCAAGGCTCGTGCCCCCCAGATGAACAGGATTGCCGCGAGGCCGATTTGGTGAGCCAGCGCATCGTGGAGGTGCTCTCGCGCGGGGCCTTCGCCCTCATGCCGTCAATGCTCTCCGTCGTTCACAAGGAGCTGTTTTGCGACCTTGACCCCCAGGTGTACGGGCCGGGCAGGTACAAGACCGTCGCGCTGCAAAAAAGCGAGCTTGTCCTCAACGGCGACAGCGTGGTCTATGCCGACCCCTCGCTCGTGGAGCGGTCCTTGGCGTTTTTGTTCGATGAGGAGCTTGGCTACGCGTACGGCGTCGATCTCGACGAGGCGAGCCTCGCCCATCTTGCCCGGTTCGTTGCGCGGCTGTGGCAGGTGCACCCGTTCGCGGAGGGCAATACGCGAACAGTGGCGGTGTTCACGGTCCTCTACCTGCGCCATCTGGGATTCGACGCGGACAACGAGCCGTTCGCGCGCCATGCGCGCTATTTTCGGGATGCGCTCGTGCGTGCGAACTACCGAAACGCCAAGGCGAAGGTGATGCCCGACGCGTCGTATCTGCTCCGTTTCTTCGAGAACCTGCTTTCAGACGCCCGCCACGAGCTGCGCTCGCGCGACCTCATGGTGCACGAGCTGTACGCCGATCCCTCGCTTTTGCGCAACGTCGATCCCTCCCGGGCAATCGCGAAGCCTTGACGGCATTTCGCGCCTTCCCGCATCCTGCGCATCTATCTGCAATCACTTTCGAATGTTGTTTCACGTGAAACAACCGCCTGCCTCCGCAGGGCTCTCTGCTAAACCAGCGCTGGTGCGGACTCCGCTGGAGGCGATTCGGCGAAGGGGCCGCAGGGCCTATCGGTTCCCCGTCCGCATCCATCCCGCCGTCCGCATCCATCCCGTCGCCCGCATTCATCCAGCTGTTCGCATCTATCCCGCTGTTCGCTTCCGCCCTGTCGCTCGCATTCGTTCTGTTGCCCGCATCCGCTCCGCCGCCCGCATGTCCCGCCGCCCGCATCCGCCCTGTCGCTCGCTTCCGCCCCCCGTTGCGAATGTTTCACGTGAAACATTCGTTTGCCTTGCGCGTCGCGCCGGAGGATAGTCACGGGTTTGCTATACTGGCGGGCATGGACGAGCGACGCGAACAACCTGACGCAACCGCTTTCTCCGACGGCGACGGGGGCGGTTTCACGCGCCTGCCCGAAGCCGCTGGGGCTGGCGAAGCCGGCAGGGCCGCCGGAGCCGTCGAAAGCCCCGCGCCCGCCGAAAGCGCCGCAGAGCGCCTCGAGCGCATCAAGCGGGAGCTGGACAGCGTGCCCGCGCTGCCGGGCGTGTACCTGTGGAAGGACGCGCAGGGCCAGGTCATCTACGTGGGCAAGGCGAAGCAGCTGCGCGCGCGCATGCGCCAGTACGTGAACTTCCAGGACGAGCGCGCGAAGATCCCTTTGCTTGTGGACCAGATAGACAGCTTCGACTACATCGTGGTGGAGAGCGAGCACGAGTCGCTCGTGCTGGAGAAGAACCTCATCAACCAGCATGCGCCGTTTTTCAACGCCGACTTCAAAGACGACAAGTCCTACCCCTTCATCGCGCTCACGAAAGGCGACGTGTTTCCCGCCATCAAGTACACGCGCGAGAAGCACCGCCCCGACACGCGCTACTTCGGCCCCTACACCGACAGCCGCGCCGCCCGCGAGATGGTGGACATCGCACGGCGCGTGGTGCCGCTGTGCGCCGCGTCGTGCGCTGACTGGCGCGGCCTCAAGCGCCGCCTTGAGAAGGACCCGCTCGCGCTGCTCGCGCGCGACGCGCGCCCGTGCTTCGACGCGCACGTGGGCCTGGGTCCCGGCGCGTGCTGCGGGCGCATCTCGCCCGAGGAGTACCGAACGAACGTCAAGCGCATCGAGCGCTTCTTGTCGGGCCAGCATCGCGAGTTCGTCGACGAGCTGACCGCCGAGATGGCCGAGGCCGCCGCCGAGCTGGACTTCGAGCGCGCCGCGCGCGTCAAGGCGCGCATCGACACCATCGCGGGCCTTGCCGACAAGCAGCATGCCGTGTCCGCGCGCAACCTGGACGCCGACGTGGTGGGCCTGTTCCGCGAGGAGACGGTGGCGGGCGTGCACGTGTTCATGGTGCGCGAGGGCCGCATCGTCAACTCCAACGAGTTCATCTTGAACCGCGGCAAGGACGTGCCCGACGACGACCTTCTGCACATGTTCCTGCTGCGCTACTACGACGCCACCACCTCCATCCCGCACGAGGTCATCCTGCGCGAGACGCCCGAGGACGCCGAGGCCATGGAGGCGTGGCTCACAAGCAAGCTGGCCAGCCCCCACGGCGCGAAGGTGCGCTTCTGCGCGCCGCGCAAGGGGGAGAAGGCCGAGCTTGTGGGCATGGCCGAGACGAACGCCAAACACACGCTCATGCGCTACAAGGTGCGCACGAACTACGACGACAAGCGCATCAACGACGCGCTTTTGCAGCTGGAGAGCGCCCTTGCCCTCGACGAGCCGCCCCTGCGCATCGAATGCTTCGACATCTCCACCATCCACGGCTCCTACACGGTGGCCTCGATGGTGGTGTTCACCAACGGCAAGCCCGACAAGAACCAGTACCGTCGCTTCAAGATCAAGACGCCGCTTGACGAGGCGAACGATTTTTTGTCCATGCAGGAGGTGATGAGCCGCCGCTACGCGCCCGAGCGCATGGCCGATGCGCGCTTCGGCTCAAAGCCCGACCTCATCATCCTCGACGGCGGCAAGCCGCAGCTGTCTGCGGCGCTCGAGATGTTCGACCGCATGGGCATCGACGACATCGCGATGTGCGGTTTGGCCAAGCGCGACGAGGAGCTGTTCGTGCCCTGGCAGGACACGGGCCCTGTGGTGCTGCCGAGCGGTTCGGCGTCGCTTTACCTGGTGAAGCAGGTGCGCGACGAGGCGCACCGCTTCGCCATCACGTTCCACCGCGAGCTGCGCGGCAAGGGCATGACGGCTTCCATCTTGGACGACGTGACGGGCATGGGGCCGGTGCGCAAAAAGGCCCTGCTCAAGCATTTCAAATCGTTCAGGAACCTGAAAGCGGCCACGCTCGAGGACATCAAGGCGGCCCGCGTCGTGCCCGAAGAGGTGGCCGAGGAGCTGTTCTGCGTGCTCCAGCAGTATAATAGCGAGCGGAAGGACGAGCGCGTCGTGGGCGGCGACGGTGCGGCGGGGGCCGCCGCAGCCTGCGCGCGCGATGCGGACGAAGGGACTGCGGATGAGCGAACAGACGGTTGACCTGGAACTCATGCCCGAGCTCGTCATTGTGACGGGCATGAGCGGCGCAGGCCGCACCGAAGCCATGCACGTGTTCGAGGACCTGGACTACTTCTGCGTGGACAACCTGCCCTCGAGCCTCATCGGGAGCCTGCTCGAGCTTGCCGGCATGCCCGGCCAGCCCGACGAGCGCCGCCGTTTGGCGGTGGTGTGCGACGCGCGCAACGGCGACTTCTTCGCCAACCTGAAAGCCGAGCTTGCCAAGCTGAGGGAGCGGGGCATCGACTACCGGGTGCTGTTTTTGGACGCCGCCGACGAGAAGCTGATCTCCCGGTACAAATCAAGCCGCCGCCGGCATCCGCTGTGCACGGACGGGTCGTCCATCGCTCGGGGGATAGAGCGCGAGCGCAGCCTGCTGTTCGCCCTGCGCGAAGGGGCCCATCACGTCATCGACACCACCGACATGCTGCCGCCGCAGCTGCGCGCCACCATCCGCGCGCTGTTCGCGCCCGGAGAGGAGCGCGCGGGGTTGCAGGTGACGGTGTACTCGTTCGGCTTCAAGCACGGCGCGCCGCTTGACGCGGACCTGGTCATGGACGTGCGCTTTCTGCCGAATCCCTACTACGATCCCGCTTTGCGCCCCTTCACGGGGCTTGACGCGCCCGTGCGCGATTTCGTGCTGTACCGTCCCGAGACCGAGGAGTTCCAGAAGAAGTGGCGCGCGCTGCTCGACGTGGTCATGCCCGGCTACGTGGCGGAGGGCAAGCAGCAGCTCGCCATCGCCGTGGGATGCACGGGCGGGCAGCACCGCAGCGTGGCGCTCGCGGAGTCCACGGCCGACTACCTCAAGGGGAAGGGCTACCGCGTGAGCATCGCGCATCGGGACCTGAAACTGGCGGAGGGCGCCGACGGACGCCTGGTCGCAGACTCGTCCGCGGCCGCGCCGTCCGCGGGGCGCTAGGAGACGGCATGCGTCCTTTCGTCCACGACTCGTCCATGACGGCCTCGTTCGCGCCTTTGCGCGCGGCGCGGCCCGTGGTGCCTGCGGGCGAGCGCCTGCGGGCCGTGGTCATCGGCGGCGGAACGGGCGCGCCGGTGTCCATCCGCACGCTTCTGTCCATGGGCTTCGAGACGAGCGCCGTGGTGGCCATGGCCGACGACGGAGGCTCGACGGGCATCCTGCGCGAGGAGGCGCACGTCACGCCGCCCGGCGACGTGCGCAAGTGCATCGCCGCCATGGCGGCCGATCCCGCCGACCCGCTTACGAAGGCGTTCAAGTACCGCTTCCCCTTCGCGCGCAACCACACGCTCGGAAACTTGATGCTGTCGGCCCTGGAGGACGCGGCGGGGTCGTTCCCCGAGGCCGTGGCCATTTGCGAGCGGTTGCTGAACGCGCGCGGGCACGTGTACCCCTCCACGCTCGACCGGGTGTCGCTCGAGGCGCGCACGAGGGACGGGCGCGTGCTGGAAGGGCAGGCGGTGGCGTGCCATTCCCGCACGGCGCTCGAGCGCGTGCGGCTGCGGGCGGACCGGCCCATCGTGCCCTACGAGCCCGCGCTCGACGCCATCCGCGAGGCGGACCTCATCGTGCTGGGCCCCGGCTCTCTTTTCACCTCCATCGTGCCCAACCTGCTGGTGCCCGGCGTGACGGAGGCCGTCCGCGCCTCGAAGGGGGCCACGCTGTTCGTGTGCTCGCTGGCCGACATGCAGGGGGAGACCTGGGGGCTTACCGCGCGCGAGCACGTTGAGGCGCTCATGGACCACGGCATGCGCGGCATCCTGGACTACGTGCTGGTCCACACGCCGGTGCCGCTGCGGCCCGACAGCCCCGCCACAGGCGTGTTCGGCGCCGCGACGGGGGCCGAGCCCGAGCATTCCTCCACGTCCGGCATGGGCTACGAACAGCTTGCCGGGCGCATCCGCCCCGTGGCCGTGAGCCATCGGGCCGTTCAGGCCATCCAAGCGCAGGGACCGGTGGTGATCGCGCGCGACCTTGTGGATCGCGAGCGTCCCACCTGGCATGATCCCGTGGCGCTGCGCGACGCTTTCTCGGGGGTGCTGAAGCTATGTCGTTCACGGCGGAGGTGAAAGACGAGCTGGCGCGTGTCCCTCCCGTGTGCTCGCACTGCGACAAGGCGACCTTGGCGGCGCTCGTGCGCATAGAGGGCACGCTGTTCTTCAGCGGGCAGGGACGCTACCGCGTCGAGGTCGCCACCGACGCGCCGTCGGTGGCGCGCCTGGTCATCAAGCTGCTCCACGAGCTGTACCATCTTCAGACGAACCTCACGGTGCGCCGCAGCGTGCTGCACAAGACGCCGAACTACCTCATAGAGGTGCCGGCGCAGCCTCGGTTGGCCGAATCGCTGACCGACATGGGCGTGCTCTCGCCCGAAGGCGGCCTTGAGATGGGCGTCAAGCCCGCGCTCGTGGCCAAGGAGTGCTGCACGGCCGCCTACCTGCGCGGGGCGTTTTTGGGCAGCGGCTTTGTGTCCGACCCGCGCGGCGATTTCCATTTCGAGGTGACGGTGGAGAGCGAGGAGCTGGCCGAGGACCTGGTCGGGCTGCTTGAGCTCAAGGGCATCAAGGCGCGGGTCATGCAGAGGCGCAGCTCGTACATGGTCTACCTCAAAAGCGGCGCCGCCATCTTGGAGTTCCTCGCCTTCGCCGGCGCCCATCAAAGCGCGCTGGCCATGGAGAACGCCCGCGTCATCAAAAGCGTGCGCAACGACGTGAACCGCCAGACCAACGCGGAGATGGCCAACCAGGCCAAGGCGGCCAACGCCTCGGTGGACCAGATCTACGCCATTCGGGTGGTGCTGGAGGCGCACGGCATGGAGAACCTGCCGCCGGCGCTGCAGGAGTTCATCAAGCTGCGCGTCACCTATCCCGACGCCACGCTCAAAGAGCTGGGCGAGCGCGCGAACCCCCCGCTGTCCAAAAGCGCCGTCTACCACCGCGTCCGCCGCATCGAGCAGATGGCGCGCGAGGTCCAGGGAAGAAGCTGACAGCTCCACAGCGGCCCCATGGAGATTGACGGCGGGTCGCGCCGCATTCTCGACCGATGGGAAAAGCACGGCGGCGTTAGCGGCCGCGAGCGTCTTTCCTTGCTGCCGCACGGTCTTCGCTTTCGCCGGCTTCATCCTGCGGCCGCGAGCGAAGCAAACGCCCGCATCTTGCGTTAAGCGCTTGCGACCAAGGGGCGCGCGCGTGCGCTTTCCGCTGTGCGGCGGGGCATGCCGCTTGCCCGCTTTTTCTTGGGAGAGCGGGGCGGGCAGGGCGTGCGAGCAGGGCGCCCGTGGTATGATCGGGCCGTCTTCACGGCACCGAATGAGTATCTTGACGAAAGGAGATACGCATGGCAACGAAAGTGGGCATCAACGGATTCGGCCGCATCGGGCGGTTGGTGTTCCGCGCGATGGCGAACGATCCCGATCTGGAGGTTGTGGCCATCAACGATTTGGGCGACATCCCCACGATGGCGCACTTGCTGAAGTACGATTCCGTCCACGGCCGCGCGTTCGCGTCGGTGGAGGCCACCGAGGACGGCATCGTGGCCGACGGCCATGCGTTCAAGGTGCTCTCCGAGCGCGAGCCGTCCAACCTCCCTTGGGGCGAGCTGGGGGTCGACGTGGTGGTGGAGGCCACCGGCATCTTCAAGACCGGCGAGCTGGCGCAGAAGCACATCGACGCCGGCGCCAAGAAGGTGGTCATCACCTGCCCGGCCAAGGGCGAGGACATCACCGTGGTGATGGGCGTGAACGACGGCGACTACGACAAGGACAAGCACCACATCATCTCCAACGCCTCGTGCACCACGAACTGCCTGGCGCCCGTGGCCAAGGTGCTGCTGGACACGTTCGGCATCAAGCGTGGGTTCATGAACACCATCCACGCCTACACCAACGACCAGAAGATCCTCGACCTGCCGCACAAGGACCTGCGCCGCGCCCGCGCGGCCGCCATGTCCATGATCCCCACCACCACGGGCGCCGCGCGCGCCGTGTCGCTTGTGCTGCCGGAGCTCAAGGGCAAGCTGGACGGCTTCGCCACGCGCGTTCCCACGCCTGACGGCTCGATGGTCGACCTCACGGTGGAGCTTGAGAAGCCCGCCACGGTCGAGGAGATCAACGCCGCCATGAAGGCCGCGGCCGAAGGCCCCCTCGCGGGCATCCTGGAGTACCAGACCGACCCCATCGTGTCCATCGACATCGTGGGCGACGCGCACTCCTCCATCTTCGATTCGGGCCTGACCATGGTGATGGGCGGCGAAGGCAACTTCGTGAAGGTCATCAGCTGGTACGACAACGAGTGGGGTTATTCCAACCGCGTGAAGGACTTGGTCAAGATCCTTCTGTAAGGAAAGCGCGAAAAAAAGGGGGCTGCGGCGCGATGCCGCAGCCCTTCTGCCGTTTCAGGCGACGCGTTCGCCTTGCCGTGCGGAACGGACGCAGACGAAGGAGGTGGCGCCATGTCGTTCACCGGGGTTTTCGCGAATGTCCTGCTCGCCGTCATCTACCTGATCCCCCTCGTCGTCGCGCTGTTCGTCCTGCGCGAGTTCTTCCGCATGGCGAAGGCGGTGCAGGCGCTCGAGCTGGCGCAGAAAGAGCACGCGGCGAACATGGAACGGGCGATGCGGGAGCTGATTGCCGCGCAGAAAGAGCAAACGGAGCTGATGCGCTCGCCGGAGCGCATCGCGGACGATTCGACGGGACGACAACATGAGTGACATCAAAACCATTGACGAGCTGGTCGCGCAGGACGTGCGCGGCAAGCGCGTGCTCGTGCGCGTGGACTTCAACGTGCCGGTGGCCGGGGGCGCGGTGACCGACGACACGCGCATCCGCGCGGCGCTGCCCACCATCGAGAAGCTGACGGCAGGCGGCGCGCGCGTCGTGCTGATGAGCCATCTGGGGCGCCCTGCGGGCGAGGGCTTCGAGGAGGCGTTCACGCTGCGCCCCGCCGCGCTGCGCCTAGCCGAGCTTCTGGGCACGTCCGTCGTGTTCGCCGCCGACACGGTGGGGCCGGACGCGCAGGCCAAGGCCGCCGCGCTCGGCGACGGCGAGGTGCTCGTGCTCGAAAACCTGCGCTTCGACAAACGCGAGAAGAAAAACGACCCCGCGTTCTGCGAGGAGCTGGCATCGCTTGGCGAGGTCTATGTGAACGACGCGTTTGGCACCGCGCACCGCGCCCATGCCTCCACCGCCGGCGTGGCGGCGCTTCTGCCGGCGTACGCGGGCTACCTCATGCAGCGCGAGGTGTCCACGCTCACGGGCATGCTGGAAAAACCGCACCGCCCCTTCGCCGCCATTTTGGGCGGCTCGAAGGTGTCGGACAAGATCAAGGTCATCGACGCGCTCATGGACACCTGCGACACGCTCATTATCGGCGGCGGCATGTGCTTCACCTTCCTGCTTGCTCAGGGCAAGGCGGTGGGAACGTCGCTTAAAGAGGAGGACTGGGTGGAGCGCGCCGCGGCCATGATCGCGAAGGCCGAGGAGCGCGGCGTGCGGCTGCTGCTTCCCGTGGACGCGGTGTGCGCGGACCGCTTCGCCGAAGATGCCGAAACGCTCACGGTTTCGGCGGACGACATTCCCGATGATATGATGGGCCTCGACATAGGGCCCAAGACGGCGCGGCTCTACGCCGAGGCCGTGGCCGAGGCCAAGACCGTGTTCTGGAACGGCCCCATGGGCGTGTTCGAGATGGAGCCGTTCGCGGCGGGCACGAGGGCCGTCGCCCAGGCCGTGGCCGACAACGCCGAGGCGGACACCGTCATCGGCGGCGGCGATAGCGTGGCGGCGGTGAACAAGTTCGGCCTGGCCGACAAGATGACGTTCATCTCCACCGGCGGCGGCGCGTCCATGGAGCTTGTGCAGGGCGAGGCCCTGCCGGGCGTGGAGGCTTTGAGAAAGTAGCAAGTTGGCGCACAAGGGCGCCCCGCCAAACCGGCCTCGCTGGGCACCCGGGCGCCCCCCCCTTTGGCGAGAGGGTGGGAAGGAGAATCGCATGACGCGCAAACCCCTGATGGCAAGCAACTGGAAGATGAACAACACCGTCGCGGAGGCGGTGGTGCTCACCCAGGAGATCTCGAACCGTTACGAGAAGGAGTGGGCCGAGGCGGTGGACGTGCTCGTCTGCCCGCCGTTTGTGGACCTCAAGCCCGCCAAGACCGTGCTCGATTTCGACAAGACCAAGGTGGCGGTGGGCGCGCAGAACGTGCACTGGGAGCCGAAGGGCGCGTTCACCGGCGAGGTGTCCGTGGCCATGATCAAGGAGATCGGCTGCGCGTGCTCCATCGTGGGGCACTCCGAGCGCAGGGAGCTGTTCGGCGAGACGAACGAGGATGTGAACCGCAAGGTGAAGGCGCTCGTGAGCGCGGGGCTTTACGCCGTGGTGTGCGTGGGCGAGTCGCTGGCCGTGCGCGAGGAGGGCACCACCGAAGAGTACGTCACCGCCCAGGTGCGCGCCGCGTTCGCTGGCGTGGACGCGCGCGACGCGGCGGAGTGCGTGGTCGCCTACGAGCCCATCTGGGCCATCGGGACGGGCCGCACGGCCACGCCCGAGCAGGCCGAGGCCGTGTGCGCGGCCATCCGCGCCACGCTCGCGGAGCTGTTCGGCGACGAGACGGCCGACGCCATGCGCGTTTTGTACGGCGGCTCCATGAACGTGGGCAACGTGGAGGGGCTTATGGCCCAGCCGAACATCGACGGCGGCCTGGTGGGCGGCGCGAGCCTGGAGGCGGCGTCGTTCGTGCAGCTGATCGAGGCGTGCCTGTGATGGCGCGCGCCGATCTGCCGCTGCCTGCGTGCCTGGTCATCATGGACGGCTTCGGCCTGGCCGAGCCGGGTTCGGGCAACGCCATCTCGCAGGCGCGCACGCCCGTTTTGGACGCGCTTTTCGCCGAGCGTTCCTGGACGCGGCTTGAAGCGTCGGGCGAGGCCGTGGGCTTGCCCGCGGGCCAGATGGGCAATTCGGAGGTGGGGCACCTCAACATCGGCGCGGGGCGGGTGGTGCACCAGGAGCTCACACGCGTGAACCGCGCCTGCGCCGACGGGTCGCTGGCGGAAAACCCGGTGCTTCGCCAGGCGTTTTCCCAGGCGTCGCGTCCGGGGGCGGCGCTGCATCTCATGGGCCTGCTCTCCGACGGAGGCGTGCATTCCTCCAACGCCCACCTCTACGCGCTTCTGCGCGCCGCGAAGCGCGCCGGGGTGCCGCATGCGGTGGTGCACTGCTTCATGGACGGGCGCGACGTGCCGCCCGAAAGCGGCGCGGGCTACGTGGCCGAGCTGGACGAGGTTCTGGCGGAGCTTTCGGACGAGGGGTTTGCGGCCGAGGTCGGCAGCATCGGCGGGCGCTACTACGCCATGGACCGCGACAAGCGCTGGGATCGCGTGGAGCGCGCGTGGCGGGCCGTGGTGCGCGCCGAGCCGCATACGGAGCGCACGCCCGCCCAGGTGATGGCCGACTCCTACGCCGCCGGCGTCACCGACGAGTTCGTGGAGCCGGTGGCGCTTTCCGCCCGCGGCGTGCGCGAGGGCGACGCCGTGGTGTTCTTCAACTTCCGCCCCGACCGCGCCCGCGAGCTTACGCGCGCGATGGTTGATCCGGCGTTCGACGGCTTTGCGCGCGGCGCGTGGCCGCAGGTGGGGTTCGTGTGCCTGACCGAGTACGACCCGGAGATCCCTGCGCCGGTGGCCTTTCCCAAGGAGTTTCCCGCCGACGTGCTGGCCGACGTGCTGGCTGCGGCCGGCCTGCGCCAGTACCACATCGCCGAGACGGAGAAGTACGCTCATGTGACGTTTTTCTTAAACGGCGGGCGCGAGGAGCCTAAGGCCGGGGAGGAGCGCGTGCTGGTCCCCAGCCCCAAGGTGGCCACCTACGACCTCCAGCCCGAGATGAGCGAGCCTGAGGTGGCGCGCACGCTGGCAGCGGCCATCGACGCGGATGAGGCCGACGTCTACATCGTGAACTTCGCCAACTGCGACATGGTGGGGCACACCGGCGTGGTCCCGGCCGCGGTGGCGGCTGTGGAGGCGGTGGACGCCGGCGTGGGCGAGGTGCTGGCCGCCCTCGAGCGCAAGGGCGGCGTCGCGCTTGTGACGGCCGACCACGGCAACGCCGACAAGATGGTGGCCGAGGACGGCTCGCCGTTCACCGCGCACACCACGGCCCTCGTGCCGCTTGTCCTTGCGGACTTCTCGGGTGCGAACCGCGCCCTCGACGGCCGCCAGGGCGCGCTCTGCGACATCGCGCCCACGCTGCTCGCGCTTGCGGGCTTGGAGGCCCCCGCGGCCATGACGGGACAAAGCCTGCTCGCATAGCGCTCCGGCTGCGGCGGGCGCGTCCTCGCGCTTTGCCGCGGACGCGTGCGGACGACGGCGCCGCGCCGCGCGGGCTTCTGGCGAAGGCGGGAGGGGCTTCTCCCGCCTTCGCCTTCGTGCTTTCCCCTGCGGGGCATCCGATGGGGATGGGGGAGAAAGGGGAGGGGGAAACTGCGATTTTCTTGCCCCGGCCGTCCGACTCGGCTATACTGAGCGAATTATGTGACCGACGTGTTTTCTGCAAAGGAAGAGAAAAACCTTGAATCCGCTTCTCATCATCGTCATCGCCCTGCTCGTGCTCTCGGGCATCGGGCTCATCATCTTCATCCTGCTCCATTCCGGCAAGGGCACGGGTGTGTCGGACATGATCGCCAGCTCCGTGTACTCCACGCAAACCGGCACGAGCATCGTGGAGAAGAACCTCGACCGCATCACCATCGTCTTGGCCATCGTGTTCATGGCGTCGCTCATCGCGCTCATGATCATCTACCCCCATGGGAGCATCGCGGGCAACTAGGGCGCAGGTGTCGGCGGCCCCGCCTTCGTTTTCGGCGTCGGGCTCGCTGCTGCGGAATTCGCTGAAATTCCCCCTTCACAACGGGGAGGGCTTCGGGTAGAATGTCCACCGTTGCGTTTGAGCAGCATGTCGGAGTGGTGGAACGGCAGACACGCTAGCTTGAGGTGCTAGTGCCCATCTAACGGGTGTGCGGGTTCAAATCCCGCCTCCGACACCAGGAAAAGACAGAGAGCCTTCGGGCTCTCTTTTCGTATGCGGGCTCGTTGCGCGACGCGGCGGGCGGAAGGCGCTCGAAAGGAGGGGCGGCGTCATGTCCAAGGCGCTGGCGACGAAATCGCCCGTTTCGGAGCGCATGCGCTCCATTCAGCGGGTGCTCTGGATCATCCTTGCGCTCAACCTGGCCGTAGCGGCGGCGAAGTACGTGTGGGGCGCGGTGAGCGGCTCCGAGTCGATGCAGGCCGACGGCATCCATTCGGTGTTCGATTCGGCGGGCAACGTGGTGGGGCTTGTGGGCATCGCGATAGCGGCGCGGCCGGCCGACGAGGGGCATCCCTACGGGCATGCGAAGTTCGAGACGTACGCGAGCTTGGCCATCGGCGCGCTTCTTCTGCTGGCGGCGTTCGAGGTGGGGTCGAGCGCTGTGGGCAAGCTTGCGGAGGGCGCGTACACCGCCGAGGTCACGCCGGTGTCGTTTGCGGTGATGATCGGTACGCTCGCGGTCAACCTGGGGGTGACCGCTTATGAGCGGCGCGCCGCCAAGCGCCTGGGCAGCGAGGTGCTGGCGGCGGATGCGAACCACACGCTCTCCGATGCGCTTGTGTCGGTGGGCGTGATCGTGGGGCTTGCCGCCGTGGCGCTTGGATTCCCCATGGCGGACCCGGTGATGGCGCTCGTGGTGACGGTCGCCATCTTGGCCACGGCCGCCGACGTGTTCAAGCACGCCCTTGCCACGCTCTCGGACCGCGCGCGCATTCCCGAGGCCGACTTGCGTGCCGCGGCCACGGCGGTGCCCGGCGTGCGGGACGCCCACCGCATTCGCACGCGCGGCACGGAAGGGGAGGTGTACGCCGATCTGCACGTGCTCGTGGACCCCGCCATGAGCGTTGCCGACGCGCATCGTCTGGCCGACGAGGTGGAGGAGGCCGTGCGGGCGCGTTTCCCGAACGTGATCGAGACGCTCGTGCACATAGAGCCCGACGACGGGCACGAGGAGTAGGGGGGCGCATGGCGGACGCGGTGTTCTTCGACGTGGGGGCCACGCTCATCCGGCCCTGCCCCTCGGTGGCCGAGACGATGGCCCGCGTGGCGGCCGAGCGGGGGCATGCGCTTTCCGTGCGCGACTTCGAGCCGCACATGCCGGCCATGGACGCCTACTACGAGGCTGAGTACCTGCGCGACGGCGACTTCTGGTGCTCGCATGAGGGATCGGTTGCCATCTGGCTTGACCAGTACCGCTTCGTGTGCCACCGGGTGGGCATCGGCGCCGACGCCGAAGGGATGGCCCGCGCCGTGCACGAGGCGTACCGTCGCGCCGAGGGTTGGGAGGTGTACCCTGACGTCGCCGCATGCCTGCGCGAGCTGAAGGGGCGCGGGCTTGTGCTCGCCGTCGTGTCGAACTGGGACGCCGAGCTGGAGGACCTGCTGCGCGATCTGCGCTTGCTGCCGTACTTCGACGCGGTGGTGTCAAGCGCTGCGGTGGGCTACCGCAAGCCGGACCCGGTCATCTTCGATCTGGCCTGCGAGGCGGTGGGCGTGCGGCCGGAGGCTGTCGTGCACGTGGGGGACCGGCCCGACGCCGACGGCGACGGGGCCGCGGCGGCCGGCGTGCGGCCCGTGATCGTGGACCGATCCGGCGCGCAGGAGGGCTGCGGCTACGAGCGCGTGGCGGCGCTCACGGAGTTGGCGGGCCTGCTCTAGCGCGAACGCGGCTAGCTGGCGGCTGTGCTCGGCGATCTGCGCGGTCCCGGCGCGCTTGCCTTCCGGTTGAATGTCGTGTCCGCACCCCCGTGCTTGCGCTTGTCCCATAGCTTGTATTTGGGTTCGCCCCTGCGTCCTGAAGTCGCTGCGCATGAAAAAAGCCGCCGGACGTTGGGTCCGGCGGCTCGGTTCCTCATGGTGGGCGATACAAGATTTGAACTTGTGACCCCTACCGTGTCAAGGTAGTGCTCTCCCCCTGAGCTAATCGCCCATGAACGCTCGCAGGAAAACCTCGTTCCCTGCCAGCGAGCAAGTAGTTTACCAGATAGCGGCGCTCTGTCAAAGCATCTTTTCAAAAAACCGCCGTCGCAACGGGAAAACGCCGGCAGAACGTCTGCAGAGGGTCCGGGGCAAACGAAAGCCCGCATACGACGAGCGGCGCACGAGGGGGGCGGGGACTGCGCGCGGCGGGTAGGGCGCACGAGGGGGCGGGGACTGCGCGCGGCGGGCGGAGACGCAAAGCGAGGGTAGGGGCCGCACGCGGCGGGCAGGGGCGCACGAGAGGGCAGGGGCAGCGTGCGACGTTCGCAGCCGGTGCCTGCGGCCCGGGTCACGAAAAGCGCGTCTGGTCGAATCGCGCTCGCTTGCGCTTGCGCTCGCCTTGCGCTCGCCGCCCCTTTCGTTGGCGAGAATTCCAAAACTTTCAGAAAAGAGGGCTTGCGCGAGCAGAGACGTTCCAGTATTATATTTCCTCGCCGATGCGGACGTGGCTCAGCTGGTAGAGCACGACCTTGCCAAGGTCGGGGTCGCGGGTTCGAACCCCGTCGTCCGCTCCATCGTCAGCGCAAGGCCGGTCATGAGCGATTTTGGCCGGCCTTTTCAGTGACGGTGCCGCCAAGGTGGCGACGTGGCCAAGTG
Source organism: Rubneribacter sp. (assembly GCF_965361815.1). NCBI lineage: Bacteria > Bacillati > Actinomycetota > Coriobacteriia > Eggerthellales > Eggerthellaceae > Rubneribacter > Rubneribacter sp. Next base: position 2,424 of record NZ_CBDTNW010000097.1, on the reverse strand, counting down.
GTAAGGCAGAGGCCTGCAAAGCCTTCACCCCCGGTTCGAATCCGGGCGTCGCCTCCAACCATTTTGTCGGAGACATCGGCAGCACGCATATGCGGACGTGGCTCAGCTGGTAGTGCACGACCTTGCCAAGGTCGGGGTCGCGGGTTCGAACCCCGTCGTCCGCTCCATGAGGATCGAGGGACCGAAGCGAATGCGCTTCGGTCCCTTTTGGTTTTGGGGGCCGTCGGCTCGGGAAGGGGGTAGGGTGCAAAACGGACGCGGGGGCGCGCCGTGCGGGAGAAAAGGATGATCGAGCAGGACCAGGCGCGACGGCAACGGCAGGCGAGCCAATCCCCTTGCTCGGGATAAGGGAGCCGAGAAGCAGCACGGTGCGTGCCCAGGCGCAGGGAAAATGATAAGATTGAGCCCACTGAAGCTGGCGAGGCGCGCGACGGTTCGCCATAGGGCTGCCGAGGGTCGAGGAGGGGATGTGGGCGCTTCCAATTTCAGCGAGGAGGAGCTTGCGGGCGCGTGCGCGGAGTTCCGCGCGGCCGTCCAGCTCGTCAAGGCCCGCCACGGGTTCGACTTCGTCTCCCTCGGCCTGACCGCGTTTATCGGCGCGCCGCTCAAATGGGTGTACAGCGCGGGCGCCACGGGCGAGCGGCACCGCAGGATCGTGCTGGCGCCGGGGCACGGCATAGGGGGCATCGCCATCAAGGCCGGCAAGCCCATGATGTTCACCGACATCGACGAGGAGATAGACCCGCGGGAGTACTCGTCTTATCCCATCGTGTTCGCCGAGGACCTGCGCAGCTTCTGCGCGCTGCCGCTGTCGCGCGGCGGGCGCGTGGTGGCCGTGCTCTTGTGCGCGTTCCGCTCCGTGGGCGGCCATCACGAGCAGGCCTACCGCAGCCTCATAGAGGGCCTTGGGGGACGCCTGCTCGGCATGGACGTGGTGTCCACGGACTTCATGGACTTCGAGGGCTTGGCCGCCGACCGGCGCGCCTCGTCTCAGCGCAACCCCATTTTCGTGCGCTCCGAGCTCTCCCGCGTCATCGCGGCGCAGGAGGACGAGCGCAAGCGCATATCGCGCGAGCTGCACGACGGCATAGCGCAGGAGCTTCTGGCGGTGTCGTTTTGCGTGAACCGCCTGGGGAGCCATGTGGACGAAGCGGGTTGGGAGGTTTTGGAGGAGGCGGCCAACGGCATCGACCGCATCCTTGACGAGCTGCACAACATCTCGGTGGAGCTGCGGCCCTCCGCGCTCGACCACCTGGGGTTCGAAGCGGCGCTGCACTCGCAGGCGGCGGTGTTCGAGAAAACTTACGGCACCGAGATCGTGTTTCAAGGCGGGCTTTCCCGGACGAGGTTCGACCAGGCTCTGGAGACGCAGGCGTACCGCATCTGCCAGGAGGCCATCCTGAACGCGTGCAAGTACTCGGAGGCGGACCGCGTGTACGTGTCGCTGGAGGATTCCGACGGGTGGCTGCATGCGCGCGTGGTGGATCACGGGGTGGGCTTCGACGTGGAGCATCCCCGGATCAAGGGGAGCGGCTGCGGTTTGTCGGGAATGCGCGAGCGCGCGAGCGTCATAGGCGCCACCCTCTCCATGGAGTCGGGTCCGCGCGGCACCTCGATCACGCTCGTGGCGCCCATGAACGCAATGGAAGGCAAGGGGGTCAAGGCATGATCCGCATCGTGCTGGCGGACGACCACGAGGTGGTTCGCGCAGGGTTCAAGATGATACTGGAGCAGGATCCCGATCTGTCGGTGGTGGCCGAGGCCGCCGACGGGGCGCAGGCGTACTCCATCGTCGCGCGCGAGAAACCCGACGTGCTGCTCATGGACATCTCCATGCCGCCGGGGCAAAGCGGCCTGGTGGCCTGCGAGAAGGTGGCCAAGGACTTCCCGGCCACGAAGGTGGTGATCCTCACCATGTTCGCCGAGCCGGAGTATCTGTTCTACACGCTGCGGGGCGGCGCGGCCGGCTACATCCTGAAGAACTCCAGCTCAGAAGAGCTGCTCTCGGCCGTGCACGCCGTGGCCGACGGCGGCAGCTACATCCATCCGAAGATGACGGCGCTGCTGACCAAGCAGCTTTCCCAAGGGGCTTCCGACGAGGACCGCTCCTATCAGCAGTTGTCGAACCGCGAGTTGGAGATACTCCAGCTTCTGGCCAAGGGGTTCACGAACAAGGAGATCTCCGAGCGGATATTCCTGTCGGTGAAGACCGTGGAGGCCCATCGCTCGAAGATCTACCAGAAGCTGGGATTGAAATCGCGCGCCGACTTGGTGGACTACGCGTTGCGCCACAAGCTGCTCGGCGTGTGAGGGAGCGGGCGGCGAAAGGTCCCCGCCTGCAGGGGGGGTGGGGGGGGTGGGGGGGGGGTTGGTTGGGGGGGGCATCGGGCCTTGAGCGTTGAAGGGGAGTCGATGCCTCCATCT
>NZ_CBDTNW010000096.1:0-20904 GCF_965361815.1 Rubneribacter sp. | reverse complement strand
ACAAAACTCATTAGATTTTCAAGCGCGAAAAAACTCATAACTCGACAACTTGCAACTCATAACTTGGGAACTTGGGCAAAAATCGCCAATCATCTTGCATGACGGCTGCATCGGCACCCTGCCATCCTTCTATTCCTCAATTCTCTATGAAAGGTGTAAAACCTCCGCCCCTCCTTAGGCTTTGTTACAATGGCGTTGTCGAAAGGAGCGGCATGCATGGACAGCGAAACCGCGCTTGAGGGACTCGAATACGCAACCGGCTATGAGCGCATGTACGGCGTAACGGACGAGCAGCTTGCCTTCTTGAAGCGCCATCAGGCCAATTTGCAACGCTTCGACATTCGGCCCTGCTACGATCCTTCGCTTGATGCACCCCTCGAACGACTTGCCCTTAAACGTGACGAGCTTGTGGCGCACGGGTTTGCCGCCGCACGCGAGTCCGGCAACCTTTACGAGGCGTTTCGCATCGACTTCGTGCATGCTACGACAGCTCTTGAAGGAAACACTCTTTCGTTGTTGGAAACAGGGTTGATCCTCCAGCAGGATTTGACTGCGCCAAGCAAGCCGATGAAAGATCACCTTGAAGTGATCGACGCATCTCGCGCCTTCGAGCGTGCCCGCAAAGCGGCGAAGGAGCAGGAGCCGTTGACGGAAGCTCTTGTGAAAGACCTGCACCGCATTGGCTCGACCAGTCTTGACGAGACTGATCCGGGCGAATACCGCTGGGATATGCGCTACGTCTCCACGTCGCCCATCTATCCGCCGCCCGCGAAGCGGGTGCCGGAACTTATGCGCGCGCTTGTTGCTGACGACTTGGCGAAATCCCCGGTTGCGAACGCGGCGCTATTTCACCTGGTGTTCGAGGACGTCCATCCGTTTGGTGACGGCAATGGACGCACGGGGCGCGTCCTGCTCAATTATCAGCTCATGATGGCAGGCTACCCGCCCATTGTATTCAAAGCCGACCAGGAAAGCGCGAGTCGCTACTATGGCGCTCTCTCCCGATTCATGAAGGATGTGGACGGACGCGACGGAACCGAGTTCGTCCATCTCGTCATTGAGCGCGTGGACGAAGAGCTTGACAAGCGCCTCGCTCAGCTTGCCCTTCGCCTGGAGCGCGAAGAGGCGTAGCGACGGACGCGCAACGCGCCCTGCTCTTCCCCGTAAACGCCGAAGCCCCGAGCCTCGCTGCAAGCTCGGGGCTTCGGCATGTTTGACGAGCCTCTTTTACGCCGCGTACAAGTCGTTCGGGTGGAGCACTTTGAAGCCGGCCTCCTCCAAAAGCGCAACGGCGCGCTCGTCCACCTTGCAGGCCACGGTGGCATGCCCCTCGGCGGTGGCGAAGCAGTAGCAGTACTCGATGCTCAAGCCCGCCTGGTCAAGCGCGCCAAACACCTGCGCCAGGCCGCCGGGCACGTTGGGCACCTCCACGGCCGCCACCTTCGCAAGGCTGGCGGCGAAGCCCTCCTCGCCAAGGGCCGCCATGGCCTTCGCGGGGTTGTCGCAGATGATGCGCACGATGCCGTAATCCGTGGTGTCGGCCAGGGCCAAAGCGTGCATCTGGATGCCCGCATCTCCTAAAGCCCGGCAAAGCGCCGTCAGGCGTCCTTCGGTGTTGCCCAAAAAGACAGTCAGCTGATCGGTCATTTACTTCTCCTCCTCGCTGCGCAAATCGACGATGCGGACGGCTTTGCCCTCCGACCGCTGGATGGTGTACGGCTCGACGATCTTCACCTGGATGGTGGTGGCCAGCTCGTCTTTGAGCGCCTGCTTCACGCGCTTTTGCAGATCCTCGATCTTGCGGATCTCGTCCATGGGGAACTCGGGGTTGATCTCTATCTTGAGCGTGGCCACATCCAGCGAGTTCTCACGCGTGAGTTCAATTTGATACCAGTCCGCCACCTCGGGGAACGCGGCGCATACGTTCTCTATCTGGCTGGGGAACACGTTCACGCCGCGGATGATCATCATGTCGTCGGTGCGTCCGTGCAAACGGTCGATGCGTCGATGCGTGCGACCGCAGGCGCACACCCCGGGGATGATGCGCGTGATGTCCTTGGTGCGGTACCTGATGACCGGCGTGGCCTCCTTGTCGAGCGTGGTGATGACCAGCTCGCCCCATTCGCCGTCCGGCACCGGCTCGTGCGTCTCCGGATCGAGGATCTCGGCGAAGAAGTGGTCCTCGGCCACATGCAGGCCGTTTTGCTCCAGGCACTCCATGGCAACGCCCGGGCCCATGATCTCCGTGAGGCCGTACACGTCGAGCGCCTTATAGCCCAGCTTCTCCTCCAGGTTCTCGCGGAACTGGTTCGACCACGCCTCGGCGCCGTGGATGCCGGCTTTGAGCTTGAAGTCCTTCTTGGGGTCGAACCCGTCGGCGATGGCGGTGTCGGCGATGTACATGGCGTAGCTGGGGGTGCAGCAGATGATGGACGATCCCATGGTGTTGAGCACTTTGATCTGGCGCTTGGTGTTGCCCGAGCTCATGGGGATGGTCATGCAGCCGGCCGCCAAGCCGCCGTAGTGCGCTCCCAAACCGCCGGTGAACAGGCCGTAACCGTAGCACACATGGCAGATGTCCTCCTCCGTGCCGCCGGCGTACCCGATGCCGCGGGCGAAGCAGTCCCCCCACACCTGCAGGTCGTGCTCGGTGTAGCCGCTCACGGTGGCCACGCCGGTGGTGCCGCTGGACATGTGGATCTCCTTCACCTCCTCCTTCGGCAGGGCGAAAAGACCGTAGGGGTAGGCGGCGCGCATGTCGTCTTTGGTGGTGAACGACGCTTTTCGAAGATCCTCGAACGACGAGAGCGCGTAGGGGTCGAACCCGACGGCGTCGAAGTTCTCCTTGTAGAAGGGGATTTTCTCGTAGCAGTAGACCACCGCCTTTTTCAGGCGTTCGAGCTGGAGCGCCTCCAGCTCGGCACGGTCCATGTGGGTGATTTCGTCTTGGTACGCCATGGTGCCTGCCTCTTCTCGATGTGCCTTGCGATGCCGGCCCGCCGCCGCGACCGGCGGGTGCCGCGGCGGGCCGGCACTTATTATATCCATGCAAGCGGCCCTTGGGGGACAAAGGCGGCGTGCGGCCGCCGTATGCGGGCGTGAGCGGGGCGTTCGCGCGGACCGCGCGCCATCTGCTATACTGCCCGCAACGGCCGCGCACGCCGGCCGCACGCGCGCCCCGGACCCGAAAGGAGCCTCCCACGCAGGACCGCACCACGCTCAAGCTGCGCGACTACCAGCAGGAGTGCGTTGACGTGTGCAACGCGCTCGAGTCCGGCGCGTACCTTGTGCAGATGGCCACCGGCCTGGGCAAGACGGTCACGTTCGCGCGGCTCGCGCGGCGCGGGCGCGTGCTCGTCTTGGCGCACCGGCGCGAGATCCTCGAACAGGCGCAGTCCTACTACGACGTGCCCGTGGGCATCGAGATGGCCGAGCGCACAAGCGCGGGCGAGGAGGTGGTGGCGGCGTCGGCGGCCTCGCTCGTACGGAGGCTCGACCGGTTCCGCCCGGGGGACTTCGACCTCATCGTCACCGACGAGGCGCACCATGCCGCAGCGCCCTCTTACCGCAAGATCTACGATTACTTCAAACCGCGCCTGCACCTGGGGTTCACGGCCACGCCGAACCGCGGCGACAAAGTGCGCCTGTCGGACGTGTTCGAGCGCATCGTGTTCGCGCGCGACATTCGCTGGGGCATCGGGCAGGGGTACCTGGCCGACATCGACTGCCGCCAGGTGGTGGTGGACTACGATTCGCGCGCCATCAAGACGAGCCGCAACAGCGCCACCGGCGAGCGGGACTTCCGCCTGCACGACCTGGATAGGGCCGTGAACACGCCCGAGACGAACGAGCAGATAGCCGCCGCGTACCGCAGGTACGCCTGCGGGCAGACGCTTGTGTTCGCGGCAAGCGTGGACCACGCCTACGAGCTGGCGGCGCTCATCGACGGCGCGCGCGTGGTGGAGGCCAACACGCCCGTTTCGAAGCGGGAGGAGCTCATCGCGGCATTTGGCCGTGGCGAGTTCCCGTGCCTGGTCAACAACCTCGTGCTCACCGAGGGCACCGACATTCCCGGCATCGAGAGCGTGCTCATCGCGCGTCCGACGAAAAACCCCACGCTCTACACGCAGATGGTGGGCCGCGGCCTGCGCCGATCGCCGGGGAAGGAGCGCGTGCGGCTTGTGGACTGCGTGGGCGTCTCCTACGATGCGAACCTGTGCACCGCGCCGACGCTTCTGGGCCTTGACCCGGGCAAGCTGCCCGAGCGCTACCGGATGCGCGCGGTGGAGGGTCCGGTCAGCAAGATGGAGGAGCGCTTCCGCTCCTTCGACGACACGCCGCTTTCCTGGGCGCTGCGCGCGCGGCAGGTCGACCTGTTCGCAAGCGGGGAGGGCGAGGGCCTGGATGCGCGCGGCGTCAACTGGGTGCAGCTGGGCGACGGCACGTTCACCGTCTCCACCGAACGTGTGGTCCTGCGCATCCCACCGGAGGACCTGGTGGGAACATCGGTGCTCGAGATAGCCGACCGCAAGACGGGGCTCGTGCTCTCCTCGAGCGCGCGCATGCCCCTGCAGCGCCTCTTCGACGAGGCGCGCGGCCTCCTCGAGCGCAAGGCCGCCGACCAGCGGCAGCTGTGGGACCGCCGCAACGCCGACCGCTGGGGCGCCCGTCCCGCCTCGGAGAAGCAGCTCGCCCTCGTGGAGAAGCTGTGCGCGCCCGACGAGCTGGCCGACCTGCGCGACGGCATGGAGGACGGGCTGACGAAGGCCGAGGCGGGCCAGATCATCACGCACCTCATCGAGCGCTCGAAAAACAAGCGCAGCGCCCGGGCGCGCAAGGAGCCGGCCACGCCCCGGCAGCGTCGCGACATCGAGCGGCTCCACCGGCAGGGCCGCATCCCCGATTACGTGTTCCGCGCCATCGACTTCTCGTCGCTCGACGGCTACACCGCCTGGAGGATCGTGCGCGCCGCCGAGGAGGACGCCTGGGACGCGTGAGGTTTCCGCGTGCGCGCTTGCGCGCGTTTTCGACGAGGTCTGTCCGCACGGCCGTCGCGGCGAGCGTGATCCTTTCCGCAGCGGTGACGGCGGCCCTTGCGATCGCGCTGATCGTGAGAGGATGAGCTTTGGCGCCCGCCGCGCACCCGGGTTGGGCTGATCGCAAGGCTCGTCTCACTCCCTCGCACTCATCGCCCGCATGGCGTTCAGGATGGCGATGACGGCCACGCCCACGTCGGCGAACACCGCGAGCCACATGTTCGCGATGCCCACGGCGGCCAGCACCAGCACGAGGAGCTTCACGCCGAGGGCGAACACGATGTTCTGCCACACGATGCCCATGGTCTTGCGGGCGATGCGCATGGCCCGCGCGATGTTCGACGGCTTGTCGTCCATGAGCACCACATCGGCCGCCTCGATGGCCGCGTCCGAGCCCATCGCGCCCATGGCGATGCCGATGTCGGCGCGCGTGAGCACCGGGGCGTCGTTGATGCCGTCGCCCACGAAGGCAAGCTTTCCCTTCCCGGCGCCCCTCTTGTGGGTATCCTCGAGCAGCTTCTCCACTTCGGCGACCTTGTCTTGAGGTAAGAGCTGCGCGCGGAACTCGTCGATGCCCAGCTCGTTGGCCACGGCGGCGGCCACGTCGGCGCGGTCGCCCGTGAGCATGACGGTCTTCTTCACGCCCGCGGCCCGCAGCGCGGCGATGGCCTCGGCGGCGTCGGGCTTGATGACGTCGGCGATGACGATGTGACCGAGGTAGGCGCCGTCAAGCGACACGTGGAGGATGGTGCCGGTGAGCTCGCACTCGCAGCAGCCCACGCCACACTCGCTCATGAGCTTGTCGTTGCCCACGTACACCACATGCTCGTCGATGCGCGCGCGCACGCCATGGCCGCTCTGCTCCTGCACGTCGTCGATGCGCTGCTGGTCGATGGGCCCTGCGTAGGCCGTGCGCACCGAAAGCGCGATGGGGTGGTTCGAGTACGCCTCCGCGTGCGCCGCGATAGACAGCAGCCGGTCGGGGTCGATGCCGGCCTGCGGGTGGATGGCCACCACGTTGAACGAGCCGTCGGTGAGCGTGCCCGTCTTGTCGAACACGACGGTCTCCGCGGCTGCGAGCGCCTCCAGGTAGTTGCTGCCCTTCACAAGGATGCCAAGGCGCGAGGCGCCGCCGATGCCGCCGAAGAACGACAACGGCACGCTGATGACAAGCGCGCAGGGGCACGACACCACGAGGAAGATAAGGCCGCGCTGCACCCAGTCCGACCAGCTTTGCCCAAGCAGAAGCGGCGGCACGACGGCCAGCAGCACCGCGATCCCGGTGACCGCCGGCGTGTAGTAGCGGGCGAAGCGGGTGATGAAGTTCTCGGTGCGGGCCTTCTTCTCGGCCGCGTTCTCCACAAGCTCGAGGATGCGCGACACGGTGGACTGCTCGTAGGGTTTCGTCACGCGCACGGTGATGAGGCCGGTCAGGTTCACGCAGCCCGAGATGATCTCGTCGCCCTCGCGCACCTCGCGCGGCACCGATTCGCCTGTGAGGGCCGCCGTGTCAAGCTGCGAGGTTCCGGCGATCACGATGCCGTCGAGCGGCACGCGCTCGCCGGCCAACACCCGGATCTCGTCGCCCACGGCCACCTCGTAGGGGTCCACCTGCACCAGTTCGCCATTGCGCTCCACGTTGGCGAACTCGGGCGCGATGTCCATCATGTCGGCGATGGATTTGCGGCTCTTGCCCACAGCGTAGCTTTGGAACAGCTCGCCCACCTGGTAGAACAGCATGACGGCCGCGCCTTCGGCCATGTGCGGGTCGCTGTCGGGGAACAGCACCAGCGCAAACGCGCCAATGGTGGCCACCGTCATGAGGAAGTTCTCGTCGAACACCTGGCCGGTGCGTATGTTCTTCGCCGCGCGCAGCAGCACGTCGTAACCGGCGATGAGGTAGGGGACGAGGAAGAGCGCGAACTCCGCCCACAGCGCCGCCGTAACGCTCCCGAGCCACGTGGCGAGCGGCGCAAGCTCGGCGATGGCGTAGGCAACGGCGAACAGCGCGATGGCGAGGAGAATGCGGTTCCTCGTGCGTTTCTGCTTCTTGTTCATGGTCTCCAACCTTGGGATCGGGGAGGGGAGGGCGCGCCGGCGCGCGGATGTTTCACGTGAGACATCCGTTCGTGCAGCGAGCAGTTCCCCTCTGGGTTCGAAATGGCTAGCGCAAGATGACGCAGTCGGGTTCGATCTTCTTGCAGATGCGGGCGGCCTCCTCGACGATGGCGTCGAAGCGGTCGTCGTCGGCTTCGATCACGAGCTTCTGCGTCATGAAGCTGACCGTGGCGCTCTTCACGCCGTCGATGTTCCTGATGCCGTTCTCCATCTTCGCAGCGCAGTTCGCGCAATCGAGGTCCTGGAGTTTGAAAGCCTTGCGCATGGCGGTTCCTTTCGGGTCGTTCGGCGCCATCCCGGGCGGGCGCGCGGCGCGGGGTGCAAGGATCCTTGGCCGCAGCAGCCGGATGGGCTATTCGCAGATGTGGGTCATGCCCTGGGCGAGCACGGTGTACACGTGGTCGTCCGACAGCGAGTAGATGACGTTCTTGCCGTCGCGTTGGAACTTGACGAGGCGGGCCTGCTTGAGCGTGCGCAGCTGGTGCGACACGGCGCTTTGCGTGGCGCCGATGAGCTCGGCGAGGTCGGCGACGCACAGCTCCTGGCCCATGAGGGCGTAGAGGATCTTGATGCGCGTCGTGTCGCCGAACACCTTGAACAGGTCGGCCAGCTCGTAGAGCAGTTCCTCGTCGGGAAGGCCCTCGGGCGGGCGGTCGGGGGCGATGTGGCTTGCGTCTCCGCACGTGCAGTTGTGATCGTGCGTGCTTGCGGACGCGACAGCCGTCGGCGCTTCATGCTTCTCGTCAGTCATATTCACCTCTTAACATATGAGCAATTGTTCATAAGTATAGGAATGGAGCGCGATCTGTCAAGAGGGGGGAGCAAGGAATTTTTCAGGCGCTGTTCTGCTGCGGTCGCGCTGTTTCGCGCGAAACGGGCTAGACCCAATAGGTTAGAATGGCCTGGAGTGCGAAAACGCCTGTCACGGAGGGTTTTGCCAGGTATGTTTCGGATTGGCGCATAAGGTTTCGATGCGGTGGAAAGAGGCGGGGAAAGGGGCGCATGCCGCGCTTGCAGCCGATCTTTGGCAGCCTGGATAGGCGAGCGGAGCGAAAAGCCCCTTGCTGCAGCTGGTTGGCTGCGTGGTCTTTTCGATACAGGGCGACGCATTGAAAGGAGATCGAACATGCCGTACATAACGATTGAGAGCGGAGTTTTGTCAACTGAACAAAAGGATGCGTTGATCAAACGCCTGACAGAGGTGTCTTCTGAAATAATGAATGTGCCGCAAGAGTTTTTCTCGGTTACCATCAAGGAATTGCCGGACGAAAATTTCGGCATCGGAGGAAAAACGATAGGCGAAATCAAGGCTGAGTATCTGAGAAAGCGCGTATGAGCGAGCGCTCGCTGGATTGACCGGCCGTTCGCTCGCATCCTCGTCCCCGTTAGAAGCGTGCGGAAAATCATCCCAAATGTTGCAAATGCAACGGATGAGGGCGTCCTGGAGTGATATCTTCGGTGGCAGGTGAGGATCGGAGAACCCGTGAATCCTCAAAGCTGCGAACCCAAGAACTTGCGAACCTGAGAATTTGCGAACCTGAGGACCTGCGAACTCGAGAACCTGCAAACCCAAGAACCTGCAAACCCAAGAACCTGCTAACTCGAGAACCTGCGAACTTAGGGAGAAGGGAGATTTTGTGATACGCACGATCATTCAGATAGACGAGGACGCTTGCAACGGTTGCGGCCTCTGTGTTTCGGCCTGCCATGAGGGAGCTATCGGTCTGGTGGGAGGCAAGGCGCGCCTTTTGCGCGACGATTTCTGCGACGGACTGGGCGACTGCCTGCCCGCGTGCCCGACCGGGGCCATCTCGTTCGTCGAGCGGGAGGCGGCGGCCTATGACGAAGAGGCCGTTCGCGCGGCGCAGAAGGCGGCCGCGCCGGCAGCGGCTTCGACCGTGGCTTCGGCTGTGCCGGCGCCTGCTGCGCCGGCGGGTGGCTGCCCGGGATCGCTCTCGCGCTTCTTCGGACACGGCGGCGAAGGGGCGAGCGGGCGCGGCGACGACGAAAGCGCGGACGAGGGGCGCTCGCCATCCCGCTTGGCCCAGTGGCCGGTGGAGATCAAGCTCGTGCCCGCGCGGGCGCCATACTTTGAGGGCGCCGACATCCTTGTGGCCGCCGATTGCACCGCCTTCGCTTACGCCGACTTCCATCGCGATTTCATGCGCGGAAAGGTGACGCTCATCGGCTGCCCGAAGCTCGATGGCGTGGACTACGCCGACAAATTGACCGACATCCTTTCGTCTAACAACGTGGCTTCGGTTACGGTCGCGCGCATGGAGGTTCCCTGCTGCGGCGGGATCGAGCGCGCCGTGCGCACGGCCGTCGAGCGCAGCGGCAAGGACGTGCCCGTCGAGGTGGCCGTCATCTCCACGCGAGGAGAGCTGCTCGCGCGCCGCTGATCCCGCAGTTAGGCGATGCAGGCTGCGACGGCCCTCCGCTACCGCAGCCTCTCTGGCGCCGCTGCGATCCCCCGATGTTGCGGCTTCCTTGATGCCGTTGCGTCCTTTCGCTGTTGCGACTCTTCGGTGGCATGGTGCTCCAACGTCGAGGCCCTTTGGCGCAACGGACTCTGCCGCTGCGGCCTCCTTGTCGCAGCGATCTTCCGCTGCTGCAGCCCCTCTGGCTCCGCTGCGGGCCTTTGCTGTTGCGACTCTTCGGTGGCATGGCGCTCTAACATCGAGGCTTTTTCGACGCCATAGGGACTCTCTGCCGCTGCGGCCTTCCGACGGCGATGCGGTCTGCGCAGCGGCTTTTCGGTGGCTTGACGCCTCATGAGGTGCGGTGCCTGGCGCAACCCCCTCAAGATGTTTCACGTGAAACATCTGTATGCGCAAACGAATGTTTCACTTGAAACATTCGAGCGCGTTCGGCAACGCGCCGCTGCGTTCGACAACGCGCCGCTGCGTTCGACAACGCGCCGCTGTGTTCGACGATGTGTCGCCGCGCCCGCCGTCCGCAATTTCGTTCAAGCGCGCGGCGCGGCTTCGTGGTATCGTTCCCGTTTCGGACGAGAGGACGGGAAATGGAAGCACGTGCGAAACGGAATGCGGCTTCGGCCGGCCACCGCGCGGGGGCCGAGGTTCGACGCGTCTGCGCGCTCCGGAACGTTCCAGGCGTCGAAGCGATCTCTCTCGAGGGCGTTGCCCAGCCGTTCCCCAGGCACTTCCACGACTTTTGGACGGTGGGCGCCTTCGCGCGGGGCAGGCGGCGCACGTCATGCGGCGGCCGGACCCTCGACGTCGGGCCGGGGCAGGCGGTGTTGTTCGCCCCTGGCGAGGCGCACGGATGCCGTCCGGCGGACGACGCGGCGCTTTGCTATCGGAGCGTGACCGTGCCCGATGCGCTGCTCGCGCGCCTGCTTGGCGGAAGCGGCGAACCCGGGCGCCCGGAGAGCTTCGTCGTCCGCGACGCGACGCTCATCCGGGCGATGGCCGACGTGTGCGCGCTCGCGACCAGCCCGGATGCCGACGCGCTCGCGCAGGAAGAGGCCCTGGCCGTGCTCGTCGCGCGCATCGCGGCGCATTGCGCGCCCGTCGGGCGGCGCGCCTCCGATGCCGCTGCGTCGTCCTCTGCGGGGGTCGAGCGCGCCCGGGCGCTGCTCGAACGGAACTGCGTCGAAGGCGCTTCCCTTTCCGAGCTTGCCGAGGTGGCAGGGCTTTCGCGCTGCCACCTCGTGCGCGCGTTCTCGGCCCGCACCGGCCTTACGCCGCATCGCTACCTGCAGACGCTGCGCGCGAACCGCGCCCGCCACCTGCTGGCGGACGGCCTTGCGCCGGCTCAGGCGGCCGCGCGGTCCGGATTCTCCGACCAGGCGCACCTGACCCGCGTGTTCAAGGCGCACTTCGGCCTCACCCCGGCACGCTACCGCGCGGGGGCTGAAAGGGGGCGCCGGTCGTGAAGGGCCACGTTCTCGCGCTCGTCACCGTGCTCGTGTGGGCGGTGACGTTCGTGTCCACGAAAGTGCTGCTTGTGCATCTTTCCCCCATCGAGATACTGTTTCTGCGCTTCGTCGTGGGGTTCCTCGCGCTCATGGCGCTGCGTCCGCGCCGCCTGCGCCTTGCGCGCCGCTCGCAGGAAGGCTGGTTCGCCTTGGCCGGCGCCACGGGCGTCGCGCTGTACTACCTGCTGGAGAACATCGCGCTCACCTTCTCCTCGGCGTCGATGGTGGGCGTGGTGGTGGCCGCCGCGCCCCTGTTCACGGGCATCCTGTCGGCGCTGCTGCTGAAAAGGCGGCCGCGCGCGGCCTTCTTCCTGGGCTTTGCGGTGGCCATGACGGGCGTCGTGCTCGTGAGCTTCGGGGGAGGGGCCTTCGCGCGCGGCCTTGCCGAGGAAGCGGGCTTCGAGGCCGCAGGCGTGCTCCTCGCGCTTGCGGCAGCTCTCACGTGGGCAGCGTATTCCCTCGTCACGGACAAGATCGCTTCGTTTGGTCTGGACGGCGTCCTCGTCACGCGGCGCACCTTCGCCTGGGGGCTTCTGTTCATGGCCCTCGCGCTGCCGTTTTTCGGCTTCTCGCCGGATTGGGCCTCGCTTGCGCTGCCCGAGGTGTGGGGCAACCTCGCCTTCCTCGGCCTAGGCGCGAGCGCGCTGTGCTTCGTGACGTGGAACCTTGCGGTGGGGAAGCTGGGTCCCGTGACCGCGAGCCTCTACATTTACCTGGTTCCGGCGCTCACCGTGCTTGCCTCGGCCCTGGTGCTTGGCGAGCCGCTCACGCCGCCCGTCATCGTCGGCGTGCTGCTCACCGTGGGCGGCCTGGCGCTCTCCGAGCGCGGACGATAACGCCGCCCAACTCCCTTGCGAGGCGTACGAATGTTTCACGTGAAACATCCTGACCTGCCGATTAGCGCCGACCTGTGTCGATTCGTGCGAATCGGTGCTGGTCAGACGCTCGCACTTGGTTTTCCGCGACTCCTGCGGCCAATTTTGCGGCCCGCTGTCCACGAACAGATGTTTCACGTGAAACATCCTGCGACGGAAAACAGCGACGGGGCGAAGCGAAAGCCGATGCCGAAGCCCTTTCCGTCGAAAGGCCGCGACACTTCCGTGCGAACGCCGGCGAGTCGTTGACAAGATGCATCGTGTATACTGGGTGGCCAGACGTGCACCTGCGGAAAAGGAGACCCTCATGATGGACCGACCGCCGACCGAAAACGAGATGGCCGCCCTTTTGGGAGAGTCCTTGCTCGGCGTGTGGACGGGACTGCGCGCGCTTGTCGAAGAGCGCTACGACGCGGAGCCTGTCTGGAACGCGGGCGGCAAGGCGTGGACTTACGAGCGCGCGTACCGCAAGGGAGGCAGGAGGCTTTGCTCGCTGCACGCCAGGGAGGCATGCGTGGGCTTCATGGTTATCTTAGGGAGGGACGAGCGGGCACGGTTCGAGGCCGATCGCCAGGCGTTCTCCGAGCCCGTCCGCGCCGCTTACGACGCTGCGCGGACGTACCGCGATGGGAAATGGGTCATGTTCGAGCCGATCGACGAATCGTCCTTCGCGCGCCTTCTGCGCATCAAGAGGCGGCCGGATCGAGGGTAAGGCCGCGCGACGGCGGCGAAACGGCTGCCGCCCTTTTTTTTGGAGCGTACGAATGTTTCACGTGAAACATTCGGGCCCGTCGATTCGCCTGGTTGACGCCTGTTGGGCTGGTTGACGCTGTTGCTGGTTGGCACCGATTCGACTGGTTGACGCCTGTTGGGCCGGCTGGCACCGATTCGGCTGATTCGCGCCGATCATCGCCGACCTGCAGCCCCTGATCTGCGCCCAGCCCTTTGAGGCTCCCGCTCGATCCACGCCCGGCCTTTTGCATGCCTGCCCGGCTTTCGCCTGTCCTTTGCGGCCCGCCGCTTGATCCACGCCCGGCTTTTCGCGGCCCATGCCCTGCTCTCGCCAGGCCCCTTGCGGCCTTCACGGCGGGTTTTGCGTCGACAGCCTCCGCATGCGTGGGCGAAGCCGCGCGATGCGACCCTCGGTGCGCTCGGCGAGGCCCTCACGCCTCCGGAGCAGCCCGGAGGGCCGGTGCGGCGCGGCTGAGGAGCGCCGCGAAATCCCCGGTAAGCCACAAGGCGGCCCCATCCGCGTCGAGCGTAAGCGGCATGCGGTCGTGAACCGGCGCGACGACGGCGGAGGGCCTGGTGGTCATGAGCGAGAAGCGCCCGGCCTCATGTATTCCCGCCAAAAGCAGCGGCGCGCCGTCGGTGCGCGCGAAGGCGTAGGGGCGGCGCATCGGACTGCCCGTGCGCGGGCTTGGCACCGTCTCGGTCGCGTGGGATTCGAAGAACCCCCAGGCCGGCACAAGGCATCGTCGGCGCTTAAGCGACGCGCGCCACATGCTCGAAGAGGCGCCGAGCGCCGTCTCGATGCGCGTGTTGAACACGGGACCCTTCTTCCAGGGTACCTCGTATCCCCAGATCATATCCGCGATGGCCAGCTGCGTTCCAAGCCCCGTGGGCACGATGAGCGCCGCAACCGACGAAGGGAAGGCGTCGCGGCGCTCCCCGGGGCCGTCCGCAACCGGCCTGGACAGGCTCGCCCGAAAGCTTCCGAGCGCATCGAGTGCCCCCAGCTTCCCACCCGCGTCTTCCCGCGCCTCCAAGCTGCGCGCGACCTCTGCGGCGATGCGGGCGACCTCGGCCCGATCAACCGCGACGAAACGCCTGCACACAACCCGCTCCTTCCCGCAACGCCAGCTTCCAGGCGCAGCATTGTACCACGCGCCCCGCCGCGCGCCACGCATGCCGCCTGCAGTATGGCGTACCCCGTCGCCCGCCGCGCATGTCGCTTGCAGCATGGCGCGCCGCGCTCGCAGGCGTCGCGTTCTGCACGCGCCCACGTCCACGTGCGTCATGTTCACACCGTGCGCATGCTCTGAGGACATCGCTGCGCGTCGCCCGCCCCTCCATCATGCGCCCCGCCGCCCGCGCCGTTGCCCAAACATGACTTGACAATGCCCCCGGAGGGTATATACTGCCCTCGATGTCAAGATGCCCCCTGGGGGCATATGAAGCGAATGGAAGGAGGGCGGCATGGACGGAAAGGAATGCTGCCACCACAAGGAGACGCCGCGCTCGCAGGAGCTGCAAAACGACCTGCAAAAGCGCCTCAACCGCGTGATAGGCCAGCTCAACGGCGTGAAGAGCATGATCGACGACAACCGTTACTGCGGGGACGTCCTCGTGCAGCTCGCAGCCGCCGAAAGCGCCGTGCACCGCGTTTCGGAGCTCATGCTGCAAGACCACTTGGAAACGTGCGTGGTCGAGCAGATCCAGCGCGGCAACGTCGAGGTGGTGGACGAGGTCATGCAGCTTCTGCGGAAGTTCTCGCGTTGACGCGCTGCCCTAGATGCCGCCCGCGGATGTTTCACGTGAAACATCCGTGCGTCTGAATTCGCGTCAAAGCTGTGCGCCCGAAAGGCATCCGAAAGAAGCCCCCTGCACCCTCTGTCCCAGGAAGCTCCAAGCACATCCCCTGACCCCGTGTTCGCATCTGCGGGAAAAGAGCGCAGCCGCTGCGCGAGAAGCGGCAGAGAGACTATATGAGGAATCGTTGTGAAGCGAACGTTCGACATCACGGGCATGACCTGCGCCGCATGCTCGGCACGCGTGGAGAAGGCCGCGCGCACCGTGAACGGCGTGCAGGATGTGGCCGTGAACCTGCTCAAAAACCGCATGGAGGTGGAGCTTGACGGCGCGCCCGGAACCGTCGAGGCCGTCGAGCGCGCCGTGGAGAAGGCGGGCTACGGCGCCTTCGCCCGCCCTGAGCGCGGCGAGGCGCACGCCTCCGCAGCGCCGCGCGCGGCCCAGGCACGCCCCGTGACCGACGCCGCCGCCGAGGCCAGGCTCGTGCGCACGCGCCTCATCGTGTCCGCGGTGTTCACCGTGCCGTTGTTCTACCTGTCCATGGGCCACATGTTCGGCTGGCCGCTGCCGGGATTTCTTGTGGGCGAGGCGAACGTCATGCCCTTCGCCCTCACGCAGTTTCTGCTGCTCCTGCCCGTGATCTTCGTGAATTTCAAGTTCTTTCGCGTGGGCTTCAAGACGCTTGCGCACGGCGCGCCGAACATGGACTCGCTCATTGCCATCGGCTCGGCGGCCTCCACTCTCTACGGCGTCTACGCGCTCTACAAGATAGGCTACGCGCTTGGCGCGGGCAACGTTCACGGCGCGCATGCGGCCGCCATGGACCTCTACTTCGAGTCGGCCGCCATGATCCTCACGCTCATCACGCTCGGCAAGTACTTCGAGGCACGCGCGAAGGGCAAGACCACCGACGCCATCGCCAAGCTCATGGACCTCGCGCCGAAGGAGGCCACCCGCCTGGTCGAGGGCCGCGAGGAGCGCATCGGCGCCGACGAGGTGCGCGAAGGGGACGTCCTTGTGGTGCGCGCCGGCGAGGGCGTGCCGGTGGACGGCACGCTCATGGAGGGCGCGGGCACGGTGGACGAATCGGTGGTGACCGGCGAGAGCGTGCCCGTGGACAAACACCCGGGCGATCAGGTGACGGGGGGCACCGTCAACCGCACAGGCTGGTTCGCCATGCGGGCCGACCGCGTGGGCGACGACACGACGCTTGCCGGCATCGTGCGCCTCGTGGACGAGGCCACCTCCACGAAAGCCCCCGTGGAGAAGCTGGCCGACCGCATCTCGGGCGTGTTCGTGCCCGCGGTCATCGCCGTGGCGCTCGTCACGTTTGCCGTATGGACGCTCGCCTTCGGCGCGACGCTGGAGGTGGCGCTCTCGCATGCGGTGAGCGTGCTCGTCATATCGTGCCCCTGCGCGCTCGGTCTGGCCACGCCCACGGCCGTGATGGTAGGCACCGGTCGCGGGGCGCAGCGCGGCATCCTGGTGAAGTCGGCCGAGGCCTTGGAGACGGCTCATGGGGTGCGGACCGTCGTGTTCGACAAAACGGGCACCGTGACCAAAGGCGAGCCGAGCGTGACCGACGTTAAGGCCGCTCCCGGTGCCAGCGAGCCGCGCCTGCTTGACCTGGCGCTTTCCCTGGAGGAACGCTCCGAGCATCCACTTGCCCGCGCAGTGACGGAGTTCGCGCGGGGAAGAGGCGCCTGCGCGCAAGCAGTGGAGGGGTTCGCCCAGGTGCCCGGCGGCGGCCTGGAGGCGCGGGTCGAGGGGGCGTTCGCGCTCGCCGGCAACGCGCGCCTCATGGCGGAGCGCGGCGTGGACGTCGGCGCGCTGGCCGACGGAGCCGCTCGGCTTGCCGACGAGGGCAAGACGCCGCTGTTCTTCGCCCAGGACGGCAAGATGCTCGGCTTGATCGCCGTGGCCGACACCGTGAAGCCCACGAGCGCCGCCGCCCTGCGCGAGCTTGCCGCCATGGGCGTGCGCACGGTCATGCTCACCGGCGACAACGAGCGCACCGCCGCCGCCGTCCAGCGCCAGGTGGGCGCCGACGAGGTGGTGGCCGGGGTGCTGCCCGAGGGCAAGGAGCGCGAGATCCGCCGCCTGGCCGTGCGGGGCGCGGTCGCCATGGTGGGCGACGGCGTGAACGACGCGCCCGCCCTCGCCCGTGCCGACGTGGGCATCGCCATCGGTGCAGGTACCGACATCGCCATAGAAAGCGCCGACGTCGTGCTCATGCGAAGCGATCCTCTGGACGTGCCGGCCGCCATCCAGCTCTCGCGCGCCACGATGCGCACTATCAAGCAGAACCTGTTCTGGGCGCTCATCTACAACGCGGTGTGCATTCCTGTGGCCGCCGGCGCGCTTTCGGCCTGGGGCGTGAACCTCAACCCCATGATAGCCGCAGCCGCCATGAGCGCGAGTTCGGTGTGCGTGGTGACCAACGCCCTGCGGCTGCGCGGCTGGCGCCCGCGTTTCGCGTCGGCCGGGATTGAAGCCGAGGGCGCCTCGAGCGTCCGGGAGACTGCCGAAACCTCGAAGGTGCCCGCCGGCGCCAACATGCAAGGGGGCGCGGGAGCGCCCGAGCGAAAGGAGATCGTCATGGAGAAGACCCTGCACGTTGAGGGCATGATGTGCCAGCGCTGCGTCGCGCACGTGAAGCAGGCCCTCGAAGAGGTGGACGGCGTGGAGGAGGCCGTCGTGGACCTGGACGCCGGCACCGCCGTGGCAAAGCTTGCCCGCGAGGTGCCCGACGAGGTCCTGAAAGCCGCCGTCGAAGCGCAGGATTACGAAGTGACCGGCATTGCCGGATAGCCGCGAGGGGAGGGGCGGTGCGCCCCGCCGCGTTCATTCGGACGCGCTCGGCCGCGCATCGCCCCTCGCGCATCGCGCGCCGATTGACAACATCGCTTTCCCACTCTACAATATAAGAACGTTCGTTCGTATGCAAAAAGGAGGGAGAGGATGCGCGGCGAAAGCACCCCACGCGAAAGCGCCCTGCCGCTCCCTTCTTGGGAGGGGCCGGCCATCCTGCTTGTGGACCTGGACGCGTTCTTCGCCTCCGTCGAGCAACTGGACCATCCGGCCTGGCGCGGCAAGCCCGTCATCGTGGGAGGCGACCCCGACAAGCACGGGGTGGTGTCCACGGCCTCCTACGAGGCGCGGCCCTTCGGCGTGCGCAGCGCCATGCCCTCGTCCACCGCGCGCCGCCTGTGTCCCCACGCCATCTGGACCCGCGGGCGCTTCGACCGCTACCGCCAGATGTCCAACCAGATCATGGCCATCCTGCACGACGAGACGCCGCACGTGCAGCAGGTGAGCATCGACGAGGCGTTTTTGGACGTCACGCCCACCGCCGTGAACCGCGAGCATCCCGCAGCGGTGGCGCGACGCATACAGCGGCGCGTGGAGGAGCTGGGCGTAACGTGCTCCATCGGCGTGGGAACGTCCAAGACCGTCGCCAAGATCGCCTCCGACATGGACAAGCCGCGCGGCCTCACCGTGGTGTACCCGGGCGGCGAGCGGGATTTCCTCGCGCCTTTGCCCGTGCGCGCGTTAAGCGGCGTCGGCGCGGCGGCCGAGGAGCGGCTGCGCTCGCATGGCATCCGCACGCTCGGCGATCTCGCGGACGCCGACGTGAGCATGCTCGTGCGCTTGTTCGGCAAGAACGGCCTGGTCATGCACGTGCGCGCGAACGGAGGCGACAACGCCCCGGTGGAGGAGGACGACGCGGTCAAATCCGTCTCCAACGAGACGACGTTCGCCCGCGACCTCACCGAGCGCGCCGACGTGGAGGCCGCCATCGCCACGATGGCGGCGAAGGTGGGGCGCCGTCTGCGCCGTAAAGGGCTTAAAGGACGCACGCTGAGCCTGCGGGTGAAGTTCGACGATCGCAGCGTGCGCTCGGTGCAGCGCCAGCTGCCCGCCCCCTCCGACGACGAGCTGGCCTTCACGCCGCTGCTTGAGCGCATGGTGGACGAGGTGTGGCGGCCCGGCATGCCGCTTCGCCTGATAGGGGTGGGGATGAGCGGCTTTGCCGAAGGAGGTGCGGTGCAGCAGAGCCTCTTCGACGTCTCCGAAGCCGCGCCCGCCGAAGGCGACGCGCCGCCCGCCATCAAGGACGAGCGCAAGCGCCGCGGCCTCATCGAGGCCACCGACCTGGTGCGCGACCGCTTCGGCGAGGAAGCCGTCCGCTTCGGCCGCGAGCTGCGCGGCAAGGGCAACACCACCGGCTCGGCCTCCAAGAACCCCGCCGACTACAAGTGATACCTTGCTTGTTAGGGCGGGCTATGCTGATTCGAACTTGTTTTTAGCGTTGTGGACTCCGTCGGAAAATCATTTGCGATAATGAAGCGTGTCACGGCTTCCACCAGGCAATTCCGAAAGACAGGAACCGACATGTCAGAGATGTATATAACTCAGCTACATGTTAACAAAGTAAGACATCTTTGCGATGTCACTATCCCTCTCTCAATAGACAAACGTAAACATCTTATCCTTACAGGGAAAAACGGCAGCGGCAAGACAAGTTTGATGGAGGCAGTGGCAGGCTACCTTGATTCCATCACAAAGCACGACAGACTCGCCACCGCAAAGAAAAGCCTTCCCGTAGATGAGGGTTCGCTAAAAACGCAACTCGCAAACAACGATTTGGAAGAGGCTGAGAGAACCAAAGAGCGCATAAAGTTTTGGCACGAAAAGATAGAAGAGAGTTCGCACGGTTTGGATCTGGAGTTCTCATGCCCTGCTTCCAAGTTTAAGTCGGCGTTCTCTCAAGGACGTTTTGTCGTCGCATTCTACAAATGCGACCGAACCTTCTCGGCGATCATTCCCAAGCAGATCGAAAAAGTAGAGCTCAAGGAAAGCTACGGCATAGAGGAAGATTATCCGCGCAAAGATTTTGTCAAGTACCTGCTCGATCTTAAAATGACGCAAGCGCTTGCCATCTCAAATGGCAGTACTGCTAAAGCCCAAGAGATTACCCAGTGGTTTGACAACCTCCAAGATCTTCTACGCGACGTTTTCGACGATGCTTCCGTGGAGATCGTCTTCGATGAGGACACGTTCGAGTTCTTCATCAGCATGGATGATCGGGGGCCGTTTGACTTCAACAGCATGTCAAGTGGGTACGCTGCGGTGTTTGATATTGTGCTCGACCTGATGATGCGAATGAAACGTCAGATAGGTTACCGGTTCGATTTCGCCCTTCCCGGGATCGTGCTCATCGACGAGATAGAAACGCATTTGCACCTGCAGCTGCAAAGGAAAATACTGCCGATGCTCACGCAGCTCTTTCCTCATGTGCAGTTCCTGGTGTCGACGCATTCTCCGTTTGTGATAAGCAGCGTTGACGATGTGATCATCTATGACCTTGAAAGAAGAATGCTTGTTGAAGGCGGCCTCACCAATGTTCCGTATGAGGGGATAGTGGAAGGCTATTTCAAAGCAGATACTTTGTCTGAGGAGTTGTCGGAGAAGTTCTCTCGCTACAAGGAGCTTGCGGAAAAGCCTGAGCTCACGAACGACGAGCTTGAGGAAATCGTGCGGCTCGAACTCTATCTCGACGAGACTCCCGACTACCTTGGTCTTGAATTTGCAACCGAGTACAAGCAGATCAAGTTGGAATTGGCTCAGAGGATGAGGTAGCCATATGGTAAAAGTGGAAAGGAGCCAGCCCGCGCCGGCATCGCTTGCCGTGGAGGCGCGCAAGGCCGACGGGGCGTGCAATGGAAAAGACGTTATCGAGCGTCTTGCATCCGATTTCAACGATAAGTGTTACATTTGCGAGCTGAAGGGGCTGCAAGACCCTAATGTCGAGCACTTGCTTCCCCATGAACGGGGAAGGCGCCATGACTTGAAATTCGACTGGGACAACCTTTTCTGGTCGTGCTCGCATTGCAATCAGGTGAAAAACAAATCGCGGTACGCTGCAGGCATCATCGACTGCTGCAAGCGCGATCCGGAAGCCGCCATTCATTTTGGCATGAAGGGCAGTGAGCTCGACGTTCGGCCAATTCAGCAAGACGACGAGGCAAAACGGACGTCAGAGCTGGTTTTTGAGGTGTTCAACACACGCAAAACAGGAATGCGCACGCAAGCGAGCAGCCATCGAATGAGGGAGCTCCAGAAGGAGATGAACGTTCTGTTTACCGAGCTTCAAACCTATGGCGAAAACGAACGGTCCGCATGGACCAAAATGCGTTTGAGCGCATTGCTGAGGCGTGAAAGCGCGTTTGCAGCCTTTAAGCGATGCTACGTCAGGCAGCATCTTAACGAGTATCCCGCTTTGGCGGAATACGTGGCGTGACCGATTGGTTTCATCGACCGCAAGTAACGCACCCGCCACCCCTTCCGGGGGGAGGGGAGGGAGATTCAGGGTGCTTGGACAAAGGAGAAGAAAACA
>NZ_CBDTNW010000095.1:0-7945 GCF_965361815.1 Rubneribacter sp. | reverse complement strand
CCGCAGCTTCTGGGCGGCGGGCAGGAGGGCGGCCGGCGCAGCGACACGCAGAACGTGGCCGGCGCCGCGGGCTTCGCGGCCGCCGTGCGCGCGGCTGCGCAGGCGCTGCCCGCCGAGGCCGCGCGCCTGCGCGAGCTGCGCGATGAGCTCTACGCCGCCATCGCGGCCGTGGACGGCGTGGCCGCCACGGTGGAGGTGGCGCCGGGAAGCGAGGAGTTCCTGCCGAACGTCGTGCACATGCTGGCGGAGGGCTTGGAGAGCGAGACGCTCATCCTGCGCCTGGACATGCAGGGCTTCGGGGTGTCGGGAGGGTCGGCCTGCTCGTCGCATTCGCTCGAGCCCAGCCATGTGCTGCGCTCGATGGGCCTCGACGCCGATCGGGCGCAGGGGGCGCTGCGCATCTCGATGGGCCGCCTCACCGAAAGCGCCGACATCGAGGCGTTCGTCGGGGCGCTGCGCAAAAGCTTGGACTGGAACTGACCATGCGGGCGCGGCCCTTTTGCCGCGTCCGCCGTACGCGAGGAGCGTGACGAACCGTGGAGCTTGTGACCACCCACACCCACACGTGCTTCACCGACCACGGCGAGGGAACCGTGGAGGAGCTTGTGTCGGCGGCCGTGGCGGCCGGCGTGTCCACCATCGCCGTGACCGAGCACTATCCGATGACCGACGCGTTCGACCCCAACCACTACCTGGCCATGCCCAAGGAGCGCGTGGGCGAGTACCTGGATGCCGTGGAGGCCGCCCGGCGGGCGCATCCGGAGATCGAGGTCATCACGGGCTGCGAGCTTGATTGGCTGGGAGACGACGAGGACCGCTCCTTCGCGCCGGACGAGTTCGAGCCGTTCGGGCTGGTGCTGGGGTCGGTGCACTTCGTCGACCGGTGGCCCTTCGACGATCCGGCGCAGCGCGGGCGCTGGGACGAGGTGGGGGCCGACGCCATCTGGTCCCGGTACTTCGAGGTGTGGTGCGAGGCCGTCTCCTCAAACGCGCCCTTCCAGGTGATGTCCCATCCCGACCTGGCGAAGAAGTTCGGCTTCTACCCCTCCTTCGACCTGCTTCCGCTCTACGAGCGCGCCGCCGAGGCGTGCGCCGCGGCGGGCCGCATGGTGGAGGTGAACACCTCGGGCTCCTACTACGCCTGCAAGGAGATGTTCCCGGCGCCTGCGTTCCTCAAGGCCCTGCGTCGGGCCGGGGTGCCGTGCACGGTGGGCACCGACGCCCACGAGCCTCGGCACGCAGCCCGCGATATCGAGCGGGCCTACCGCCTCATGCACGAGGCCGGTTACCGGGTGGTTACGGTGCCGACAGCCGACGGGGACCGTCGCGAGGTGCCCATCGAGTAACCTGGTGGGAGCAGTTTTTTCGGAAGCGACAGACAGGAGCGGTGCCATGGCAGCAGCGAAGGGCAGCAAGGACGGCGCGCAGCGCGAAGGGCTGGCGCGCCGGGCGTCGGGAACCCTCTCGAGGCCGACGTCGCCTTTGACCGTCGGCGCGTTGGAGCGTGCGCTGTCGGCGGAGTTCCCGGCCTCGGACGCCGAGTCCTGGGATCGGACGGGGATGACGGTGGGCGATCCCGCGCGCCTGGTGGCGGGCGTGGCCGTGGCGCTCGATCCCACGGTGGCGGCCGTGGACGCGGCGGCGGACGCCGGCGCGAACGTGCTTGTGACGCACCATCCGGCGTTCTTGGCCCCTCCCGACTCGTTTCGGCCCGCGCCCTCGCCGGCCGCAAGCTCCGGG
Organism: Rubneribacter sp.; assembly: GCF_965361815.1. Lineage (NCBI taxonomy): Bacteria > Bacillati > Actinomycetota > Coriobacteriia > Eggerthellales > Eggerthellaceae > Rubneribacter > Rubneribacter sp. The sequence goes on along the minus strand of NZ_CBDTNW010000095.1, from coordinate 6,205 downwards.
GCGGCGGTGTGGCGCGCCATCGAGCGCGGCGTGGCCGTCATGTCGTTCCACACCGCGCTCGACATCAGCCCGCAGGCCCAACGCGTCCTTCCCGGCATGCTGGGCTTGGCGTTCGAGCGCGTGCTCGTCCCCGTGTCGCAGGACGGCGGGAAGGGGTACGGCCAGCTGTGCCGCCCCGCCGCAGACGACGCGATGACGCTCGGCCGGCTCGCCGCGCGCTGCACGTCGGTGTTCGCCCGCCCGCCGCGCGTCTGGGGGGACTTCTCGCGCGAGGTGGCGAGCGTGGTCACGTGCACGGGCTCCGCCGGTGACGTGGCGCGCGCGGCCCTGGCGGCCCAGGCCGACTGCCTGGTGTGCGGCGAGATCAAGTACCATGAGGCGCTCGACGTCTCCTGGGCGGGGCTGGCCGTGATCGATCTTGGCCACGACACGAGCGAGCTTCCGCTCGCAGGCGTTTTGGCCGAGGCGGTGCGCGGCGCGGGCGTGCCCGACGAGCTTGTGACGATCCTCGATCAGCGGGACAACTGGTCCTACCCGGAGACGGTGCGGGTATAATAGGGGGAAAGCGCCGCGTCTGCGGCGTCCGAACGCGAACAAAGGACAGGCATGCACGTAGACACCGACGCCCTTGCCCTGCTGCTCCAGATGCAGCACATCGATCTGGAGGCCCTGCGCGCCAAAAAGCAGCTCGAAGGCCTGCCGCAGCGCAAGGCCATCCTCGAGGCCCGCTCCAAGCGCAAGGCGGTGGAGGAGAAGCGCGAGAAGCTGGAGGAGCTTCGCGCCGAGGCCGAGGGGCGCCTTTCGCGCATCGGCGAGGAGGACGCGCGCCTTGCCGAGAAGCAGCGTGCGGTCCAAGGGGAGATAGACGCCGTCCGCGGCGACTACCGCAGCGTCGAGGCGCGCACCAAGGAGCTCAACGGGCTGGCCAAGCGCCGCAACGTGCTGGAGGGCGAGCTGAACTCCGTCGGGGAGGAGCTTGCGAGAACGGAGGCCGTCCGATCGCAGGTCGACCAGGCGCTGAAAGCGCTCGACGCCCAGGAGGCGGCCGCCACGGAGTCGTTTGTCAAAGAGGGGGGCGCGCTCAAGGAGTCGCTGGCGCGTCTGGAGGCCGCCCGCGCACGGCTTGTCGCCGACCTGCCCCAAGAGCTTCTTGGCGCCTACGAGAAGATCGCCGCGCGCACCGGAGGGGTGGCCGTCGCCCGCTTGCAGGGCGCAAGCTGCGGCGCCTGCCGCATGGGCGTCGAGGCGGGCCGCTTGGCCGACATGAAAGGCCAAGGCAACGTGGCCCCCTGCCCCCACTGCGGACGCCTCCTCATCTTGGAGTAGGGAAGGGCGCGCAGGCGGAGGCGCTCGCCTCCGTCCCGTCCGGGCAATCGTTCCAAACAGCGAAAAGCCCCTGGCGCCGAACCCGTCTCCTCCCGCCGACCTTGCGTGCGAAGCACGCTCGTCTGCGAAGGGGAGGTGGTTCTGGGCGCCAGGGGCTTTTCCGCCTCGGTCCGCCCCGTCGAACGACGGGGCGGCAAGCGACGTTACGCGCGCTCCACCTTGCCGGCCTTCATGCACTTCGTGCACACGTTCGCCTTGCGGACGCGGCCGTTTTTGTCCTTGATGGTGATCCTTTGGATGTTGGGACGGAACCAGCGGTTCGTCACGCGGTGCGAATGGCTGATGCTGCGACCCGCCACCGGATGCTTGCCGCAAACTTCACAAATCTTCGACATCGTTCCTCACTCCATGTACGTTCGTTGCTCCACGGCGCTTGCCGCTGATGACAAAAAAGCTTTCATACTATAGCACATAAACTCGAGCGGTCACAAGAATTTTTCGTGTAATATGCTTTCGCTTGCGATCAGGCGCATCGCGCGGGTTCTTCGGCTTGCGCTATACTTCTTTGGCAGGTTTCGCCGCGCGTCGCGCCGAGAAAGGAACGCCATGAACGATACGATTCCAGGCAACCTCCACGTTGCCAACGATGTCCTGGCCGACATGGTCGGCAACGCAGCGCTCGAATGCTACGGCGTGGTCGGCATGGCGGCCCCCTCCGCCGCCGACGGCATCGCCAAGATGCTCCCGGCCTCGCGCCTGCGCCGCGGCGTGGTGGTCACCGCCACCGACGGGGGAGTGCACGTGGAGCTGTACGTGGTCATCGAGTACGGCACGAACATCAACACCGTGTCCCAGAATCTTATCGACCAGGTCACGTTCGCCCTGGCCGAGTACGCTCGCGTGCCGGTCGACGGGGTGGAGGTGCACGTGCAGGGCGTCAAAGTGCGCAAGTAGCGCCGCCCCTTTCGACGAGCCGCCGCGCAGCCCGTCCCATCGCCCGGCGGAGACGAGCCTTTGAAGGAGAAGCGAAGCACCATGCCAAAATCCTATACCGCGAACGATCTGCTCAACGCCATAGCGGCGGCGAGCAAGACGCTGAGCGAGCGCAAAGACGAGATCAACCGTCTGAACGTGTTCCCCGTGCCCGACGGCGACACGGGCACCAACATGTCGCTTACCTTGGAGACGGTGGTCGGGAACCTGGCCGGCCTGCCCATAGGGGCCCAGGGGGCCGACATCCGCAAGGCCATCACGACCGGCGCGCTCATGGGCGCGCGGGGCAATTCGGGGGTCATCACGTCGCAGATCCTGCGAGGTTTGTGCGAGGGCACCGAGGGCTACGACGAGATGAGCGCCGAGAGCGTTGACGCCGCGTTCGCCCGGGCCCAGGACGTGGCCTTCCAAGCCGTGCGCAAGCCGGTGGAGGGGACCATCCTCACCGTGCTGCGCGACAGCGCCGCCGCCGCGAAGCGCGCGCGCAAAAAGAAGCTGCCTTTCGAGGAGGCGCTTGCGTCGGTGGTGGAGGAGGCCTACGCCTCGGTCCAGCGCACCCCCGACCTCCTGCCCGTGCTCAAGGAGAACGGCGTGGTGGACGCGGGCGGCTTCGGCCTGGCCGTCTTCCTTGACGCGTTCGTCTCGGCGCTCACGGGCAAGGAGGGGCCGCTGCGCGACGAGCTGGCCTTCGCGCGCAGCGCCGCGCCCAAGGTGGAGATCGAGCAGATCAACGACTGGGAGGGCTCGGAGTTCCGCTACTGCACCGAGTTCCTCGTGCATTCCGACGACGTGGACGTGGACGCCGCCAAGGAGTTTTTGCCCACGATGGGCGACTGCGACCTCATGGTGGGTATGCATCCCAACTTCAAGGTGCACGTGCATTCGAACCGCCCCGACGAGGTGCTGGCGTGGTTTTTGAGCCGCGGCGCGCAGGTGTCCGAGGTCCACATCCACAACATGCAGCTGCAAAGCGCCGCGCGCGCCGACGCGCTGGCCGCCGAGGAGGCCGCCGAGCGCAAGCCGATGGGGATCGTGGCCGTGGCCGCGGGCGAGGGCAACGCGAAGATCCTCAAGAGCCTGGGGGTTGACGCGGTGGTGTCCGGCGGCCAGACCATGAACCCCTCCACGAAGGACCTGCTGGACGCGGCGATGGCGGTGAACGCCGACGCCGTGGTCATCCTGCCGAACAACAAGAACATCATCATGGCCGCCCAGAGCGCCTGCGAGCTGGCCGAGAAGCCGTGCGCCGTCGTGCCCACGCGAAGCGTCCCCGAGGCGTTCTCGGCGCTGTTCGGCTTCGACGGAGCTGCGGGCCTCGAGGAGAACGTCGAGTCGATGACCGAGGCCTACGCCGAGGTGAGGACCGGAGAGGTGACGCGGGCCATCAAGGACTCCAAGGACGCGCAGGGCAATCCCATCAGGGAAGGCGACGTCATCGGCATCGCCGACGGCGCCATAGAGGCCGTGGGGTCGTCGGTGGAGGACGTGGCCTTGGCGCTGCTGGAGGCGATGGAGGCCGGCGAGGCCGACACCCTCACCCTCCTGGCGGGCGAGGATTTCTCCGACGAGGCGCTCGAGGGCCTGGTTGCGCGCATCGAGGAGGCCTACGACGAGCTGGAGGTGGACGCCCACCGCGGCGACCAGCCGCTCTATCCCGTCGTCATGTCGGTGGAGTGACGGGCTGCGCCGTCCTTGGAGCGGCGGGCGGGATGCGCGGCGGGCGGGGCCAAGATGAGCGATAGGTGAGTTGTCTTTTGTCGAAAGTTGCGGAAACGAACGCTCCAGACCGGTTGGCGGCGACGCTCGCGCTCGACGAGCCGGTGGACCGGGTGCGCCTGGTGAGCCCGGCGCGCGCGAAGGCGCTCGCGGGGCTGGGCATTCGCACGGTGCGCGACTTGGTCACGCACTTCCCGCGGCGCTACGTGGACCTCTCGGCCAAGGAGACGGTGGCCTCGGCGAACATCGGGTCCTCCTGCACGGTGGAGGGCACGGTGCACGAGGTCAAGCTCAAGCGCCCCAAGCCGCGCCTGTCCCTTGTGGAGATAGCCCTCGTCGACGGCACGGGGGTGCTCATGGTGACGTGCTTTCGCCAACCGTGGCTGGCCGAGCAGCTGAAGGCGGGGGATCGGGTGGCGGTTGCGGGCAAGCTGGAGTTCAACTACGGGTTCAAGCGCATGACGAACCCCTATCTGGAAAAGCTTGGGGGAGAGGGGGCCGCAGGGGGCATGGTCATCCCCGTGCATCCCGCATGCGAGAAGGTGTCGGCAGCTTGGATGCGCCGGCTCGTGGGCAACGCGCTGTCGGCGTGCGAGGGGCTCTACGACCCGCTCCCCCTTGAGCTTCGTGCGAAGTACCGCCTGATGAGCCGCGCCTCGGCGCTTTCGGCCATCCATTGCCCGGCGTCTATGGGCGAGGTTGCCGAGGCGCGGCGGCGGCTGGTGTACGAGGAGCTGCTCATGCTCGAGCTCATGCTCATGCTCGACGCCCGCGCGCGCAGCGACGGGCGCGAGCCGACGCGCCATGCGCTCGATGGCCCCCGCATGCGCGCGCTCGAGGCCGCCGTGCCCTTCGAGCTGACCGACGAGCAGAGGGCCGCCCGCGCCGAGATCCTCTCCGAGCTGGCGGCTCCCAGGGTGGCCAACCACATGCTTTTGGGAGACGTCGGCACCGGCAAGACGGTGGTGGCGGCTTTCGCCTTGGCGGCGGCGGCCGACACGGGGACCCAGGCGGTTCTCATGGCGCCCACCGAGGTTCTCGCCCGCCAGCACGCTGCGAGCCTCGGGCCCCTGCTCGACGCGGCGGGCATCTCCTGGAGGCTGCTCACGGGCTCGACGGGCGCGGAAGCGCGCGCCGAGGCGCTTGCCCTTGCGGCCGACGGATCGGTTGACGTGCTTGTGGGCACGCACGCCCTTTTGGAGGACGACGTGAGGTTCGCGCGCCTCAGCCTGGCGGTTGTGGACGAGCAGCAGCGCTTCGGCGTGGAGCAGCGCGCCAAGCTGCTCTCCAAGGGCACGGCGCCCGACGCGCTCTTCCTGACGGCCACGCCCATTCCGCGCACGCTCGCGCTGGCCTTGTTCGGGGATCTGACGCTGTCCTACATCAAGCATCGCCCCCACGAAGGCGCCCTCCGCCAAACGCGCGTGCACCGCAAGGCCGACCGAGGGCGCGCCTACGACGCCGCGCGCGAGGCCCTCGCGCGCGGGGAGCAGGTCTACGTGGTGTGCCCCCTGATCGGCAAAAGCGGCGAGGAGCGCGATGCGAAAGGGGAGCGCGGAGGTGTTGGCGGGCGTCGTCGCGAGGCCGACGAGGAGGCTTACGAGTACGCCGCCGTCAGCATAGAGGGCGACGGCGATTTGTGCGACGACGACGTGGCGGCCGCCTCGAAGGAGGCGGCGTTTCTGCAGGAGAGCGTGTTCGCCGACTGGCGGGTGGAGCTTTTGCACGGGCGCCTGCCCGCCTCGGAGAAGCAGGAGGTCATGCGGCGCTTCAGCGAGGGGCTGACCCAGGTGCTCGTGGCCACCACGGTCATCGAGGTGGGCGTGGACGTGCCCAACGCCACGGTCATGATCGTGGAGGACGCCGACCGCTTCGGCCTCGCGCAGCTCCACCAGCTGCGCGGGCGCGTGGGGCGCGGCGAGAAGCCGTCCCAGGTGCACCTGGTGTCGGCGTCGAAATCGGACGCGGCGCTTTCCCGCCTTGCGGCCATGGAGCGCACCGACGACGGCTTCGAGCTGGCCAGCTACGACCTGTCGCTGCGCCGGGAGGGCGACATCCTGGGCAATCGCCAGCACGGCGCCTCGGGCCTGAAGTTGGTGAAAGTGGTCCGCGACGGTCCGGTCATCGAGGCCGCCCACGCCGAAGCAGCGGCCTTGCTCGCGGAGGATCC
>NZ_CBDTNW010000094.1:0-4961 GCF_965361815.1 Rubneribacter sp. | reverse complement strand
TTTGATGGCTGTGTCTATCCACGTCGCCGCCATCGCTCCGTCCGTCCCCGGGTACAGAGGCAGATGGATGTCCGCCTCCCGGCCGAGGTTGGTCACGCGCGGATCGACCACGATGTGGTAGTCCGCCGATTTGGCCACGTCCACCGTCATGCGGCCCGAGTCATCGTAGTTCGATATCTCCGATGCGCCGCCCCACTGCACGTACACGCGCGGATGGTCGCAAGTCGCCATCCAGTACGACGCGTACTCGTCGATCATCTGGGTGGCCGACGCGCGCGGCCCCTTGCATATCTGCCATGCGGTGATGTTGTTCGGCGTCCCCAGCGTCTGACGCGTCGACAACGCTCCTCCCATGCACCAGAACCGGCTCGTCCCCACCATCGCGAAGGCGGCTTCGCTCCCGTACTTCTCCGCGTTCTGCTTGAAAGCCGACCCTATCGTCTCCATCGCCTCGTCCCAGCTGATGCGCACCCAGCCCGGATCCTCTCCTTTGGGATTGGTCCTCTTCAAGGGATAGTGCACGCGATCGGGGTGGTAGACGGCCTGGATCGAGGCCATCGACTTCGTGCAGCAGTTCCCCATCGACTGGAACGAGCTGGGATCGCCTTCGATCTTCACCACGCGCCCCTCCGACACCGATACGAGCACGCCGCACTCCATCTTGCCGCACGCACGGCAACACGATCGCACCACCTCGACCTCTCCGGCTCCCCCTCCCGTTCCGACCTCCGCAAGGGCCGTTTGCATCCCTGCGGTCGTCGGAAGGGCGGCAGCTGCGGCCGTTGCGGCCGCTATCCCAAGAAAGCTACGCCGCGTCAGGCTTCTTCTCATGGTCCTCCTCCTCTGACGGTCCTTCACCTTGCAGGCGCCCTCTTCGGTTCCGTCATCGTCGGCTCGGCATCCGAAGGCGCGCCTCGCCCCCCATGGTGGAGCCTCCGGGCGCCGCGCGCATCGTCCCTTTCTCCCCATTTTCAAAAATGTTTCGCATGCAGGCTGGTCAAACATCCCTAGAGTAAAAGACTCTATAGACCCCGAGCGGGGCCGACCCTACAATGACCATGCATCGAAGGCGCACGGCGAAAAAAGGAGGGGGCCACATGAAGCCTGTCCGAAAGGTTCCGGACCATGCGTTTCTGATCGGGTTCGCCTTCTATCAAATATGGATCTACGCAGCCTTCTTCACGCAGGACGCGTACGTGTCGGCCAGCGATCCCGACCTCGTCCGCTACCGCATCTACCTGGAGTCGCTCGCCGTCCTCTGCGCGTCGCTCGTCATCATCGCCTTTCGGCCCTCGCTCATGAAAGGAGCCCGGCGGATCGCCTCCGGACGATTGGGAGCGGCCCTTCTTGTCGCGTGCGCCCCCCTGATGGCCCTTGCCGACGACTCGGGAGGCCTGCCCCTCGCGGCCCTCCACGCCGCAGGGTTGCTCAGCGGTGCGGGAACCGCGCTCCTCGGCGCGATATGGGCCGTCAGCTTCCGCAAGGCCGGCTCGAAGTCCCTCTCCTCCGTTCCCGCCATCATACTCGCCGAGGGGCTTCTCGTCCTGGGTCAGCAAGCCTCCCCCGCCTTCGCAATCAGCGCCCTCGTGGCCTTTCCCATCGTGTCGAGCATCTGCGCGCTTACGCCGTTGCGCCGCGCAAACGGCGGCGGGCAAGGCGGCGCCAGCGCCGCCCGCCCCTCGCTGGCGCAGTTCGCCGGATACGGATTCGCCTGGCTGGCGTTCGGTGCCGCCCTCGGCGTGTTCATCGGAGCGTCGGGAACCGAATCGCTCCGCAGGCTGCAGGACGGCACATGGCTCGCCGTCCTCGCGCTCACCTCGCTCGCCGTCATGGTCATGATGAGGACCATCGTCCCGCCTTCTCCGCATGATGGGGAAGGCGACCCCGAATGCGACGACGCGCGGCGCAGGGGCCGAACGTCCGCCTTGGTCTTCGGGATCGTCCTGTCCACACTGCTTTTGGTCCCTTTGCTGTTCAGAGGAGGATCGGAGCAGACGAGCATCGCGTCTGTTCCCTCCATCGCAAGCTTCGCCCTCATAGAGCTCATGACGCTCATGCTGTTCGCCAGCGCGGCCGACAAGTTCAACCTGTTCGTTCCCACCGTGTACGGCATGGGCCGCGCGGGAAGGGCCTTGGGGGTGTTCGTCGGATCCCTTGCGAGCCAAGCGTTCCTCGCGCAAGGAGGGAACGCCGCCTTCGATCAGGTGAAGACGATTCTTCTCGTTATGGCCTGCGAGATCGTGGTGGTGCTTGCGTTCCTGTTCGCCATGAGGAAATCCCGGCGTGCCGACGACCGGAAAACCCCCTTTCCCGACAGCGTCGAGAGCGCTTGCGAGGACATTGCCGAAGCGCACGGGCTTTCCGCCCGGGAAAGCGAGGTGCTCGCCCTCCTCGCGAAGGGATGGACCCAAAAGCGCATTCAAGACGAGCTGCTCATAGCCAGAAGCACGGCGAGCACGCATATCCACCACGTGTACCAGAAGCTGGGCGTGCGCTCGAAGCAGGAGGTTATCGATCTAGTGGAAACCCAGCGCCTTGCAGACGCGGAAACGGGCACCAAGCAGGCCCCGCCGGCCCGAAGCCAGCCTACTTCCCCTCGAAGGGGAAATCCTTGAGCACCGAGAACGGGTTTCGCGCCGCATCGTCGTCCTCGGCAGCGGGCGCGCAGCCGCAGGAACCCTCGTTGAGGTTCGCGCCGCACGCAGGGCACAGCCCCTTGCAGTCCTCCGCGCACAAAGGCACCAGGGGAAGCTCCAACAGAAGCGCCGCCGCGGCCAGCGGCTCCACGTCGATGGCCCCGTCGGCGGGAAGCGCCTCGAACTCGTCGTCGTCCAGATCTTCGGGCGCCTCCTTCCCCTCGCCCAAGAGGAAGTACCCTTCCATCTCCCCGATCACGTGGAAGGACGCCTCGTCCAGGCAGCGGGCGCAGGCCGTCTTGGCCTCGCCCTCCACCGTGCCGGTGAGCAGCAGCGCCCCGCCTGTGTTCGTGACGTCGGCCTGCCAGGCAAGCGGCGACGGGAAATCGTACAGATCCGGACCCGCCTTCAGCACGCCCAGATCAAGCTCGCCTTCGAAATGCGAGCTCTCCGCAGGGGCGAAGAGCTCGGGGGGCACAAGTATGCGGGCCGGTTCCATCAACGGCCTGCCGCCAGGGAGTTGGCGTTGAGGCGGTCGCGGCAGCGCCGCACGTTGCCGAGCAGCGTGTCCAGGCTCTGCTCCACGTGGCCGAACACCTCGTCGGCGTAGTCCTCGGCTCCGGCGCGCGTCTGGCGCTCCAGCTCGCGGGCGTCGGCGAGCACCTGGTCGGCCTGCTGCTGGGAGATGCGGACGATCTCCTGCTCGCTGGCGATGGTCATAGCCTGGCTGCGAGCGTCCTCTATCATGCGGTTGGCCTCGGCCTCCGCGTCGTCGAGCAGGCTTTGCCGCTCGCGGACGATCTGACGGGCCTGGGCGAACTCGCTCGGGAAGGTGTCGCGGATCTCGTCCATGATCTCGAACGCCGCGGCGATGTCGACCTGGCGCATGTTGTTCTTGCCGAACACCGGCTTCGAGTCCTCGAGCAGAATCGAGAGCTCTTCCAACAGCCCCAAGACTCCTGTTTCGTCCATGATTGTCCTTCCACCCTGGCGTGCTGCGTTTCATGTTCGTGAGCGCGCTCGGGTATCACCGCGCGCATGCGTCGCATTATTCTAGCATGCATGGCGGAAAAACCAACCTCCAATGCACAAAGCGTGCACATCTCGCCCGGTCGGAGCGCAGGTTACCGTTCCGCTACGCCGTGGCGAACCTCTCTGCGAGCGCGCGCGCCACGCATGGGGGCACGAACTGGGACACGTCCCCGCCCAGGCTGGCCAGCTCGCGCACGATGGACGACGAGAGGTACATGTACTGGGGCGGCGACATGATGAAGAGCGTCTCGAGCGCCTGGTTCAACTGGTAGTTGATGGCGGTCATTTGGAACTCGTACTCGAAGTCGGTGATGGCGCGCAGGCCCTTGATGATCACCGTGGCGTCCATCTTCGCCGCGAAGTCCACGAGCAAATCGTCGAAGGGCTCCACCCGCACGTTGGGCAGATGCGCCGTGGCCTCGCGCACGAGGCGGGCGCGCTCCTCGAGGGCGAACAAGGGGCGCTTCTTCGGCGACGCGGCCACCGCCACTATCACCTCATCCACCATCTGGGCCGCCCTCGTGATGACGTCCAAATGCCCGCTTGTGATGGGGTCGAAGGTTCCGGGAGTCAGTGCTCGCTTCATGGCAGGTGTCGCTTCCTTTCGCTTGGTCAGCCCTCGTCGCGTCCCGCGAACCGCAGGACGTCCACGACAGTATCCCCGTACTTCTTGCGCCGCGCAAGGGACAAATCATGCCTCTTCGCCCCCTCGTCGGCCTCCGCGTTGGTGGAGGCGGCGTGCTCGTAGACCACGATCGCGTCCGGGGAGACGGACCCTTCGGCGCGCAGCCGCGCCGCCAAACCCAGGGCCTCTTGCGCGGACAGGGCGTAGGGAGGGTCCAAAAACACCAAGTCGAAGGGCGGGCGGACGCGCGCGGGCGGGCACTTGAGGACGTCTGCGCGGCAGATGCGGGCCCGCGCCGCGCCCAAGCCGAGCGCCTTGGCGTTCGCCGCCAGCACGGAGGCGGCCTGCCCCGCGCGCTCGAAGAAGCACGCGCAAGACGCCCCGCGCGAAAGCGCCTCCAGCCCCAGCGCCCCCGACCCCGCGAAGGCGTCGAGCACGACGGCGTCCGCGAACCCTCCGCGCGCGCTCGCCACCGCGCTCATCATGGACTCGCGCACGCGGTCTGCGGTGGGGCGGGTGCCGTCGCCTTTCGGCGCCTTGAGCGGACGCCCCCCGAACTCGCCTGCGATGACCCTCATGGCTATCCTCCCAATCCCACGCGCTCCTGCGCGAACATGCGGCGCATCTCCCGGGCAAGCGCCCGATGCCCGGCGTCCGAAAGCCTGGGA
>NZ_CBDTNW010000093.1:0-13642 GCF_965361815.1 Rubneribacter sp. | reverse complement strand
AGACGGCGGGGCGCTACCCCCGGTTCAATCCCGCAAGCGCGCTTCGCAAGCAGGTCGGCGAGGATCTGTCGGCGTGTGAGGTGTCGGGCGGAGTTCCCATGCGGGCGCTATGCCGAGACGTCTCGGGGGGCGTTTCCCTGAACGCCGCCCACTTTCTAGCTGGAATTCAACGGAGTGTTGACATGCCCCCTTCTCAATTGCAGCGAACCCCTTGATCGGTATACGATTTTTCAAGTGGTCCCCTTTTAATCGCATTAAGACCTGACGGGAAGAAGGCTCATCATGAAGGTTGAGTACATCGGCCATTTCGTGGAGGCAGCGCGACTTGGGAGCATATCGAAGGCCGCGAAAAAACGCTACGTTACCTTGCAGGGCGTGTCCAAGGCGGTGCGGTCGCTTGAAAACGAACTGGGGCACGAGCTTATGGTCCACGGTCGCCGTGCGGTTATCCTGACGCCTTTCGGCTGTCTGTTTCTGGAGAGGGCTGAGCGCATACTCAAGCAACTGGAAGAGCTGAAGGCGCTTTCCGAGCGGTTTGACGAGCGGGCCGTTGGCAACCGGGTTCTGCGCGTCGCGCTGTGCTTTCCCTCGCTTCCGGGGAGCGATTCGGTGCGTCGAGGCTTGGAGGAGGTGGCTGAGCGCAACATAGGGGTTCCTGCGTGCGTTTCCGCCGTGCCTTCGGTGCAGGCTGCCGTCGAGGCCCTTGCACGCGGGGAGGTGGATGCCCTGATGACCATGGGGCGGCCGTCGGTGCCTGGGCTGGATTGCGCGGTGGTGGGTAGCATGAAGACAGGCGTGGTCATTCGCAAGGCCCATCCTCTGGCCGAGCAAAAAGACGTGCGTCTGGCCGACCTCGGAGCGTTCCCTGCTGTGATGTCGTGTCGCCTTGAGGGCTGCAGCGACTCCATCTTGTTACTGTACGCCAAGCGCGGTCTGGCGTCGCGGCGGGTGGCGGTGGCGAACGCGAACGCGCTTGCGCAAGTGATGAGGGAGGACGGGTTCGTGTTCACGGCGCTGGTGTCGCGTTCGAGGTCGATGAACTCTGAAACGGTGGTGCGCCCCATAGCTTCGCAAGATCAGATAGCGGTCCCCGTCTGCCTGGTCAGCTCGCGCGTTGGCAAGGCGCCTTCGTGCGTGGCGTTCCAACGCTTTTTGTGCAGCGCGGTAGGGGCCAGCATCCTTGACAGAGGGGTGTTCGCCAAGGGAGAAGAAAAAGGTGCTTGCCCAGCTGGAAGAGGGTCTACTCAACAAGTTGGTGAGTATCCGGAAACGCGATGACAGATCGTGGTCAAACTCCAATACTGATTCAAGGCCGTATCGGGTCGAGAGTTGGAAGAAAGGATTGGAGATGACGCGAAAAAGAGGTTTGCTGACGTGCGGCAAGGCGATTGCGTGCATGGCGGCAATCGTCCTTGCGGTTTCGGTGGCGCTGGGAGGCGCCCAACGGGCTATTGCGCTTCAAACGGGCGGAATGGTCGACGACAAGGCGAACTCCATCACTGTTCACAAGCTGGAGAGCCAATATGTGGGAGGTCCCGGGATGAGCGGCACCGAGGCCGACAAGCCCGCAGGGGCGCATCCTGTGCCCGGCGCCAAGTTCAAGCTTGTCAAGCTGAACGCCAAGGCCGTTGAGGGATTGGTTGACGGGGTTTCGGGGCTGGACAACAAAACGCCGAACCGACTCGCTATCGATAACCTCGATTCCATCGATGCGAGCGGTCCTGGCAACAGCAACTGGGCAAAGCAGTACACGGATCCCACCGACTTCTTCGCGAGCGAAAAGACGACGGACGTCGATGGCGCCATCTGTTGGGATAATCTGAGCTTCGGATACTACCTTCTCGTCGAGACCGATGCTCCTACCGGGTACCAGGATGTGAGCAGCGTGGATCCGTCGATTGTGACGCTTCCCTTTGTGCAGGCGGACTCTCAAGGCGGTGCGCCGAAGTTCGTCAAAAACGTCCATGTGTATCCGAAGAACAGGAGCACCACCGTAAAGCAGTCCTCGAAAGCCATCTTGGAGATGAAGAATGGTGGGACGAGCGTGCAGAACGTGACGGAGGGTACGATCATCGATTACCGCATCTCCTTCGACACGTGGGACGAGAGCAAGTTGGGACCGTCGGCGGACAGCAAATGGGCGAGCGCGGTCGTGCGGGACTTTTTGCCTATCAACGGGAAAGGCTCCCCGGTGTTCGATTTGCAGAAGGGCAGCGAGAAGGTTTTCCTCAAGCTCCAGGGAAAGTCCGATCCCGTTTTGCTAGAGGGTGGATTCTCCAAGTACTTCAATGCTTATTCCGTTAAGAACTCGTCCGATCTCACGCAGCAAGGTATCAAGGGAACGGGCGATGTGCTGGAATGGGAGACAACCTCCGACGGAGCCCTTGCGAAGGCGGTGAAGGAGATCAACGAGACGAATCCCCGCAACAAGGTGGAGGCTATATTCTTCGACTTCAAGGTGCAGGCCAACAAGCTTGTTACCGGCGCCATAGCCGAGTCTGGCAACAGACTGGTCAACAAGTACGATGTCGGCACGAAGGACATGTCGGGCGCTGAGGTGATCAAGCCGAATCCCTCGAATCCTAGCGAGGGCGATGGCGCCGGGCACATAGGTATGAGCTTCGTCAAGACTACGGCAACGGACGCGGGCGAAGCCAACCTGGATGTGCCCCTCAAAGGAGCGAAGTTCCTTGTTGCCGAGAGCGAGAAGGCGTACAAAGAAGGCAAGTGGCTTGGATCGAAGAAAGCCAACGCGAAGCAGGCGTTCGTGGTTGAGTCCGATGGCAACGGCAAGGTTGGGCTGAGCGCTCTGGACCTCGATGACTTGGTGAACGTTGATCTGGGCACCACCGCAACCGGCGCTTTGTCGAACACCGACGGCATGGCTGCGAAAGACGGCGAGGCCGTAAAGGACCTCAAAGATTTCATTGAGAAGCTTGCCCCTGGCGCGACGAAAGAGTATTCGTTCTACGTGTATGAGACGCAAGCGCCGAACGGGTACCGTTCTTCCGACAAGGTGTACGAAGTGCCCATCGCGTTCACCAAAGCCAACGATGGAACGATATCGTGGTCGGAAGGCAAGAGCGGAGTCGTGCACGTGCCCAACTACACCTACAATCAAGCTGGAAGTGGGGCGGGCGAATTCCCGCTGCCCAACACCGGTGGTGCGGGCGCGGCGCTCATCGTGGGCGTTGGCCTGATTCTGATGACGGGCGGAGCAACGCTTTTCATCCTCAATCGGAAGAAGAGCAAGAGGCAGTAAGTCGCATCTTCCGCTTTTTTCGCGAGGATCCCCTCCCCGTCGTGCATCCCAAGGCGGGGAGGGGGTGTGTGTGAGGACGGTTCTATGAACAGAGAAAAGAACGAGATACCGGCGATGCGCTACGAGCGCAAGGGAGCGGCTGTCGGCTCTTTCTTGCTGATGCGGTCTGCCCTTTTGGCATGCGCTATTTTGTGCATGCTCGGAATGCTCGCAATCGCTTCGCTCGATCCGGCTTGCGCATGGGCGGAGGAGCGTATTGGGTCGATCAACGTGCATGCGCTGCAATCCAATACTGATGGCATTCCTGCGGAAGATGGGCAAGAAAATCATCCATCGGTCCTTCCTTCCTTCCGATTCGCAGCCGGTGAGTGGAGCGGTCTTCGTGTTGGAGAAGCTTTCCTGCGATGCAGCCGCTGCAAACGGGAAAGATCCCGCCGTTACGGTGGATGCCGCACCTCTGGCCTCGTTCGGTTCCAGAACCGGCGTGACGGACGATGCGGGAACCTGCGCGTTCGAGGGGCTTGGGCAAGGCGTCTATCGTCTGACAGTGGGAGAAGGCACCGGGCTTGTCCCGGCGCAGAAGAGTTTTCTGGTGGCGGTGCCCATGCGAAACGCCGACGGCTCTCATCAATGGGCCGTGCATGTGTATCCAAAGCTTCGGTCGGTTCAGCCGGGCAAGGCTTTGGAGGAATGTTTGGGTTCGGCCGAAAAGGGCAAAGCCAGTCGCGGCTCTTTGCTGGCGACGGGGGACAGCATGATGGTATGGGCCTTTGCGGCAATTTTGATTGGCTCGGCGGCTGTGACGGCTGCCAGCGTTGCGATGCGGCGTCGGCGTGGAGAAAGTCGCGCTGCGTTGTGCGAGGAAGGGTCCGTCGGAACGGAGAAGACGCATGGGTAACGGAGAAAAGGTTCGTGCTCCCTTGGCTGCCGGGTCGTGGGCTTGCCGGATAAGAGGCGCCGGTGTCGCTGCGCTGGCTGCGTTGCTTGCCCTGTCGATGATGCCGCTTTCTGTGCGAGCGATTGCCTCGGAAGAGGACGCATCGGCTAAAGAAGTCGGGGAGACCGCAGACGGACAGGTGCCCATGGATCCGCCCGTGACGTGTGATGACGCCGCATTCATAGTGGAAGGCCAAGACTGCCCCGACCTCCAGTCCGCTTTGGACAAGGCGGTTTCCGTGCTTGCCGGTTCGCCCGACAGCGAAGTGACGATCAGTCAGATGCGGGATTTCGTCGCGGAGGCGACGGCGACGGTTACCGTTCCGGCAGGCAAGGCCGTGCTGCTCGACGGGTTGCAAGACGATGGATCGACGGCGAGCATCCGCATAGGCGGCACCAAGGACTTCAGCATGGTGCGCGTGCAGGGCGCAGGCGCGCTTGAGCTGGCGAACGTGACGCTGACGGGTTCTGCCGACGAGGGGGTGGCAGCGCCTGAGGGCCAGCTTGTCGATGTCGAATCCGGCTCGACGTTGCGCCTGTCCGAAGGAACCTTGCTCGAGAAGGGCTTAGCCGTCTCAGGCGGCGGAGTGTGTTTGGGCGATGAGGCCGGAGGCGCGAGCGCTGCGTTGGAAATGGCGTCGAACGCCCGTATTGAGGCGTGTCGCGCCGAGCAGCGCGGAGGCGGCGTGCTGGGCCGTGATTGCTCGATGCTGCGCATGACCGACGAGGCGTGCCTTTCGAAGAACATCGCCGGTGCCGAAGGCGGCGGAGCCGCGTTCGAGGCCGGCGCCGGCTCTGTTGTCGTGGACATGAGCGGCAGCTCGTCTGTCGAAGAGAACAGGGCGTACGGCAGGGGCGGCGGTGTCTACGTGGCTCCCGGCTCTGCCGATAGCAACGTTTACCTGAGCGATAGCGCATGCATAACGAACAATTTCTGCGAGGGAGGCGAAGGTGTCCTTGGGGCCGGCCTCTACGGTGGCGACGCGGCAATCTACTTGCAGGGTTCTCTTTATCTCTGGGGCAATGACGGAAGCTACGGGGTGGCGGACGCAGGGCTTTTCGCATCCAACCTTGGCGTGTCGGGGCGCGACTCTCTGGCAGTGAGGGTGACGGGAAGCCTGACCGGATCCAGCATCGGCATAGACGGCGTGGCCGAGGAAGGGTCTGTGGGGGCCGTTGCCTGGTCGCTGGAGAAAGGCTGCGCAACGGATGCGGCTGTTGCCGGCTCTTGCGAGGACGTGGTGAGCGATTCCGACGTTGATTTGCATCTGGTTTCCGACCTCGATTCTGCGCAGACGGGACTTTTGCTTTGGGGGCGGGATTCGCTTTCTGGAGAGGGGACGGCAGTGCGTCCGCGCCAAGAAGGTGATCCTGCGGTGCCGGATGCGGACACGGTGTTCACGGTCGAGCACGAGGGGAAAATCCTTGAGCAAATCAAGCTGAGCGCGGGCGTCAACCTTTTGCAGAAAGCCGCCAACGCAGCTTCCGATTTTCTGAAGAGCACAAGTTCGGCAACGGAAGTGACCATCAAGCAATGGAAGAGCTACGAGGCCCCCCGGAGCGTGAATGAGACGTATTGGAAGGCCTCGGTTGTATTCGCCCCGATTCCCGAAGGTAAAACCATAGTGGTGGACGGGCAGCGTGACGTGGTGAAGGGAAGCGGGTTCCTGACGATGCAGGCTTTGGATTACCGGATGATAAGGCTGCAAGATAGTGCTGGCGGCACCCTCAAGCTGACGAACATCACCCTGCGGGGAACTCGAGATGCGAACGTATACGCCCCGACGGCTTACGGAGGCCTGGTGCACGTTGGCTCCGGAATGACGCTTATTCTGTCGGATGGGGCGGTGTTGGAGAAGGCTTGGACGAGCCACGGCGGAGCGGTGTTCATGAGAGGGAATTCGGTGTATCCTGCCAAGCTCGTTATGGAAGGGAATGCGTGCATTCGCGACTGCCAAGCAGCGGAGGAGGGCGGCGCGGTATGCATAGAGGAGTATGGGACCTTGCTCATGAAGGACCGCTCGTCGTTGGTGCGAAACAAATGCTCTGGAATAGATAATGGGAAAGATGCAGGAAAAGGAGGCGCGATCGCATGTGGCAGAAAGGGATTTGGGGGCCATACCACAGTGGAGATGCGTGATTACGCTTTCGGCGATGAGAATGAGGCCAGACGCCAAGGAGGATTCGTGTATGTGTGCGGCTATCTTTCTCAGTTCATTGCCACCGACAATGCCGAAGTGCGCAACACCCAGAGCGGTGCTGCGGCCATTTACCAGGAGGGTGGCGACAAGGCAAAGACGACCATTGATTTATCCGGCAACTTCAAAGCAACTGGAAACTATGCGTATATGGGTTATGGATCGGTCTTGCGCACGTCGCCGAATTTGGATACAGGGACGGCGAAGATAAACGGGAACGGCGACCAAGGTGTTCGATTCTCGAACAACGCGTGCGAGAGCGGCGTCGTATACCCCGTGGAGACAACGGAGTTCCCCTCGGCGGTTTACATTGACAATACGCCCCTTTGTTTGGAGGGGAAGGTGAGCATCTGCGACAACTGGGTAGGCGGAAGAGGGGCAACGAGCGGAACGCGGGGCAATATTTATTCCCAGCATGAGGTCGGCATTGCGGTGTCGGGGCCGTTGTTGGAGGGGGGCATCGGCGTGCAGTGCCCCTCTCGGAGCAAACCAGGGAACGTGTTTGCGAAGGTGCAGCAGGATGTGTCGCTATGCGCGGCCGAGGTGACCGGGCTGGAGAGCTTTTTCAACGATTCTCCGGGCTACGAATATCTTGTGGGCATGTCAGAGACGGGCGAAGTGAGCTCGCCTGCTTTGGAGAAAGACAAAATGATCAAATGGGGTGGCGAATCCCAGGTGCGGTTCGATGCGAATGGCGGAGCGTTCGAGGACGGGTCGCTTTTCAAAAGCCTTCAAATGGAGGTCGTGGTGCCGCGACCGTATCCGGCGTTATGGAGGGTTCCGGCGGCTATCGATAGTGTTCCCGTGCGAGATGGCTATGATTTCGACGGATGGTATTTCAAGAAGGAAGATTCCGCTTGGGGGGAATCGTACGCCGATAAAGTGGGTATGGTGGTGAGCGAGGTAGGTGGGAGCAACTGGTGCGTGTACGCCCGATGGAAGCAGAAAGGAGTCGAGTTCTCCAAGGTTGGATTCGACAGCGCTTCGGGAACGTATCGGCTGCTTTCCGGCGCGTCTTTCAACGTGTACAAATGGCAGGGAGAGGCGGGGGAGATCACTGCGTCGAGCATAAACGATGCTGCTGGAACGGTCCCGCTTGCGGGCAAGGCCGGAAACTACTCCGCGCGTTGGATACCGCTCACAAGCGATAAGGATGGCAAGACGGTGGACGGCGTGCAGCCAACCGATGTCCCCAAGACGTTTTCCTCTGCCGACGATGGGACGGTGCAGCTAGACGGCCTTGACCCTTCTGCATGGTACATGCTGGTGGAGACGGGAGCGCCCGATGGATACCAGGTTCCAGGCGGCCAGTGGGCGTTCAAAGTGTCTTTTCCTTCCGATCAGGCGGAGGACTACGATTTTGATGTGAATCAAATATTGGGGAAGCGGGACGCTTCGGGGTTCTCGCCCCCGGATTTCAGATCTTCTGTCGATGTGGCGTCGGGCAAAATAGAGGGTGCATGCTGCGTGAACGTGCCCTCCGCATCCTATGCCCTCCCGCATACGGGCGCTTCGGGCGCGGCTCCTTGGTTTTCCGTTGGAATAGGATTGGTTGCAATGTCGTTTTTCGTCGCCGTCGCGCGTCGTTGCGCGGCGGGACGTCGGCTGCATCGTGCTTGGGGGCGATGCGCCCGTTCCCGGGAAGCTTGATTATGCTGGCGAAGCGACGATTCATCTTCGGAATAAACCGCGCCCGCCGCGAGGCGCCTTGCCTGTCGTCACTCGCTCGGCGTGCCTGCAACGTTGCGTGTGCGTTGGCGATGGCGACGGGCCTGTGCCTTGCGCTGTACCCCGTGTTGGGAAACGCGCTGTACCAGGTGATGGCTCACAGCGCCGTGTCATCTTACGATAAGTCGTTGGCGGCGTTGAGTCAGGAAGAGCTGGACGATCTTTGGGAGGAAGCGCAGGCGTACAACAACGAGTTGGCGGATCAGAACGTGGATGATCCATGGAGCTATCGGGCAGTGCTCCCGCCGCTCGATCGCTACTGGGAGACGCTCGATCCGGCCGGGACCGGCATGATGGGCTACGTGGAGGTTCCCGGCATCGGCTTGATGCTGCCCATCTACCATGGCACATCGGACGACGTGCTGGAAGAGGGCGCAGGTCACATTGCCACCACGGCTTTGCCTGTGGGCGGAGACAGCACCCATCCGGTGCTGACCGGCCATACGGGCATACCCGACAAGCTGCTGTTCACGAACTTGTCCTGCGTACGGCCGGGCGACGCGTTCTCTGTGCACGTTTTGGGACGGACGCTGACGTATCGCGTGGACTCCGTGGACGTGGTGGACCCTCACGACACCTCTTTGCTGCAGTCGGTGCGAGGCGAACAACGTTTTACGCTGCTTACCTGCACCCCTTACGGAATCAACTCGCACCGGCTGCTGGTGACGGGGCATCCCTCTGCCGAGCCGGCTCCGCCTCCGCGTGGCGTTCCGGAGAGCGTGCTTGTGTGGCTGGGCCTGCTCGCATTGTTGTGCTGCGTGGGGCTTGTCGCTTTGGCGCGAGCCGGGCGCCGCAGGGTGGGGACGACCGGGGCCGGAAGGGCGTGGGTCCGAGCGGTAGGGTTCGCTGCGTGCCTTGCCGTGCTTGCCGTTTGCCTGTGGGCGGCTGGAGGGTTGTCCATGCGAGCTGGCTTCCTGCCGTTCTTCGATGCCGGGTATTCGTGGTTTGACGGGCAGGTGGTGGAGTTCTTTGGATTGTAGGGCCTTCGGTCGGTGCCGCTGACGGAGGGTGTTTTGGTCACTGGTTGCGCAGAGGCGGCTGCATGAAGTCGGTCGGGCAAAGAGCAACGGAAAGGAAGTTGCATCATGGTAGGACGAAGCAGGACATGCGGATTCAACCGAGAAGAGATCAGGGAGCTCAAGCGCAATCCCAACGTCGAGGGCGTAAGCCCCACGCGCATCACGTACACGGACCGCTTCAAGGCCCATGCGCTGGCCAGTTGGCAGGCCGGGACGCCGCCCAAGAAGATATTCGAGGCCGCCGGCTTCGATGTGCGCATGATCGGTTACAAGCGGGTGGAGCGGGCCATCGCACGCTGGAGGGAGGCCGGTGCGAAGGGGACCATCGTCCCGGCGTTCGACGAGCGGGTGGAGCAAGTTGAGAGCGCGGGCGCGCCTGCGTCCGCGCGCCGTTCGCGCAGCAGATGACCCGGCTTGCGGCTTTCTGCTATACTGCACTGCGGCTTCGGCGGCGCGCGTCTGCGCGCCCGCGTCGTTGAGGCTGCGCGTTTGCATCGTTGGGCCCTGCACTCGCGGACTGTCAGTTGCCCATAGCCCGCGGCGCTGCCGTGCGGAACCGCTGCTTGCTCCTTGGCCGTGTCGGTCGGGATGAGCGCGCCTGCTCCGCGCTGCTTTTGCCGTGCGGAGACAAGGAGCAGAAAACCATGACCAACAAAAAGACGGCGTATGTTGCCCAGGCCGGCATGATCGCGGCTGTGTACGCGGCGGCCACCCTCGTTGCGCTGCTGCTGTTGCAGGGGCTTGCGTGGGGGCCGGTGCAGTTCCGCATATCGGAGGCGGTGTGCGTGCTGGCGGTGCTCACGCCGGCGGCGGTGCCGGGTCTGACGGCGGGCTGCGCCGTTGCCAACCTCATCGCGCTCGCCGTCAACGGCACGGGGGCGCTTGGGATGCTTGATGTGGTGTTCGGCAGCCTGGCCACGTTCTTGGGGGCGTTGTGGTGTTGGAAGATGCGCGAGCGTCCGAAGCTGGCGCTGCTTGGTCCCGTGGTTGCCAACGCGCTTGTGGTGCCCGCGTATCTGCCCATCCTGCTGCAGGGCATGGGCTACTACACCATCCCCTTCACCTCCATCGCGCTTGACGGGCTGTACCTGCCCATGTACCTGTTCGGCGTGGTGGCCACGGGCGTGGGCGAGGCGCTGGTCATGTACGCGCTCGGCCTGCCGCTGCTTGCGGCTCTCAAGCGCACTGGTGTGGCGAAGCGGGCGGCCGCCTAGGGGTCACCGGGCGGGAGCGCTCCGCGCATCCGCATTCCGCCCCCGCGCACCCTCCGCTTCGCGCCTCCTCGCGTGCGCCGGGCGCGTGCTCGCGTTGCGCCGACGTGCCCCCGCCCCCGCTCCCCTCGCGTTCCCAGAGCGCCCCGCGGCCTTTGCGCGCGGGGCGCTCTTGTGCTAGGGTGGGCCTGCTGCCGCACGGAGCCGCAGCGGGAACACGGGGGGGAGCGCATGGGAGGGCGCACGCGCGCATTCAGCCTGAAGACCATCTACCTGGCCGCCTTGACGGTGGCCTTCGCCGTGTCGTGCTTCGCGTTCGCCCTGTTCGACATCCATTCCCAACGCGAGCAAACCCAGGCGGCGCTGCTGGAGGAGGCGCGCACGTTCGCGCGCGAGATGGACGCCGTCTGGAAGTTCATGGACAACTCGCAGACCATCATCAACACCACCTCCAACGGCGTGTACGAGTTCAAGGGCCTGCACTGCGCCGTGGTGGGCAAGAGCGTGGGCGCGCTGTTCTCGGCGGGCAGCGACTACGCCATCCGCTACACGAACTTCAACCCGCGCAACGAGCAGGGCATCCCCGACGAGTTCGAGGCGCAGGCGCTGGAAACGTTCTACGCCGATCCGTCCGTCACCGAGCACTACGGCACCGCCTTGTTCGAAGGCGAGGAGCGCTTCCGCTACATCCGGGCGCTCGAGGTGGACGAGAGCTGCCTGGAATGCCACGGCGATCCCCAGGGGGAGGTTGATGTCACGGGGTACCAGAAAGAGGGTTGGGAGCTGGGCGGCGTGGGCGGCGCCATCAGCATCGTCATTCCCATCGACCAGCACCAGCAGGCGCTGCGCGACAACGTGGTGCGCGACATCGCGTTTTTTCTGCTGATCACGGTGATCATAGGCTCCATCGTCTACGTTGCCACCGCGTTTTTCGTGCTGCGGCCTTTGCGCGGGCTGCAAGGCGCGTTCGGCGAGATGCGCGCGGGGCGCCTGGGCGCGTCGCTTGACGAGGCGCGCACCGCCAAGGAGGTGGACGTCCTCATTTCCGGATTCAACGACATGGCGGGCGAGCTGCACGACATGTACGGCCATTTGGAGTCGCAGGTGCAGGCGCGCACGAGCGATCTGCGGAAGGCCAACGAGCTGTTGGAGGGGCAGCGCGACAAGCTGGAGCGGCTCAACGCGGAGCTGGCCCAGGAGACGCGGTTCAAGTCCGACCTGCTTTCCATGGTGAACCACGAGCTGCGCACGCCGCTCACGTCCATTATCACGTTCGCGCAGATCTCGCGCGAGTCGTGCGGGCCGGACCGCGAGTCCGACCGCCGCTCGTGGGAGGAGATAGAGAAGAACAGCCTCATCCTGCTCAACATGATCAACGACATGCTGGACATCGCGCGCTCGGACGCGGGCACCGTGCACGCCTCGCGCGAACCCATGGACCTGGGCGATGTGGTGGCCTCGGTGAGAAGCACCATGGCGCCGCTCGCGCGCAAGTACGCGGTGACGTTCCGCACGAGCGTGGCCTCCGACGTGCCGCTGGTGTTCGGCGACTTCGAGAAAACCACGCGCATGCTGGAGAACCTGGCCAGCAACGCCGTCAAGTTCACGCCCGACGGAGGCTCGGCGGAGCTGCGCGTGGCCTACGACGCGCAGGCGCGCACGGTGACGCTTTCCCTGGTGGACACCGGCATCGGCATAGCGCCGCAGGATCAGGAGCGCATCTTCGAGCGGTTCGTGCAGGTGGACAGCACGTCCACGCGCAAGTACAACGGAAGCGGGTTGGGGCTGGCGCTTGTGCGCGAGTACGCCGACGTGCAGGGGTTTGAGGTGTCGGTGGAAAGCGAGCTGGGGTGCGGCAGCACGTTCACCATCACGGTGCCCGAGGAAGCGATTGTGGGGGAAGACGATGTATAAGGTCATGCTCATAGACGACGAAGACAACCTGCAGCAGGCTATCGAGCAGCTGCTGACGGCGAACGGCTACGCCTACGTGGGCGCCAGAAACGCCGAGGAGGGCATGGAGGTGCTCGCGCGCGAGAAGCCCGACCTGCTTTTGCTTGACGTGATGCTGCCCGGCACGAACGGCTTCGACCTCTGCGCGCGCATCCGGCAGGAGGGGCGGCGCATCCCCATCATCTTCCTGTCGGCGAAGTGCGACATCGTGGACAAGAGCATCGGGTTTCGCGCGGGCGGGGACGACTACGTGACCAAGCCCTTCGACTCAACCGAGCTGTTGCTGCGCGTAGAGGCCAACATCCGGCGGCACAAGGACACCATCGACTTCGCACGCTCGCACAACCGCGAGGGCGTGGCGCGCATCGGGGATTTGGAAGTGCGCTTCGGCGAGTACGAGGTGCGCGTGAAGGGCAAGCCGGTGCAGCTGACCACCAAGGAGTTCGAGATAGTGGCGTTTTTGGCGGCGCATCCCGGCAAGGTGTTCACGCGCGGGCAGATCCAGGAATACATCTGGGGCGAATCCGACGAGGGGTGCAAGCCCACCAACAACATCACCGTGTTCGTGCGCAAGATCCGCGAGAAGATAGAGGAAAACCCCAGCGAGCCTAAGTACCTGCTCACCGTGCAGCGCGTGGGCTACAAGATGGCCGACCGGGTGAAGGGGTAAGGCGTCAAGACAGCGCTGCGAGTTCCCGATCCACGGCGCGACGATAAAACTCCGACTTGCTGATGCCAGCGCGCCGAGTTGCTGCGTCAACGGCCGCAATGCGGGAACGAGCGAGGCGGAAAGACACGGTTTCCAGATCCTCGTCGTAGAGCTTGGGGCGCCCCATCGTGGGTTCGCCGCAACCCTCCCATGTGCCATCCTCGTATTCTTTTGCCATGGCGTCGAAATCGTTGTTGGTCATTTCCATCACCTGCCTATTCCAAGTTTGTGAAACGTCTTTTTTGACGGGGGAGTCATTGCGTGGAACACCGTCCATGTGCCTGATGGGTTGCGGACGGCTGCCCTCTCAATCATTCTGCCGCTTTCGTCAAAGCCGACAGACACGTATTCGTCGCGATCTTTTCCGAGTCGAGGGGCTGAGACGATAGCGTTTTCCCACGCGTGGACAACGTCGCCCTCGGTGAGTTCCGGGTGCCGCTCCGCTATCCGCGAGTGAATGACAAGAGTTCCCGCAGCGCCTCCGTATTCTCATTTCCCGACAATTGTATTGCAAAAGTTTTCCCAGTTCAATAGTTCTTTAATAACCTCTCTGTTAAACCAGGATTGATGCGAACCCATGCCGGCCAACCCTCGAGCCGGGCTTCCCCTGGCCGGGCGCTTCGGAA
>NZ_CBDTNW010000092.1:0-35107 GCF_965361815.1 Rubneribacter sp. | reverse complement strand
CCGCGCGTCCCCTCGCGAAGGCCCCGAATCGGGCCGATTTTGGCCGAGGCCATGTGGACCGGGGCCTGTTTTGTCCATGACTCTTTCGCTGTCCGTTGAACCGCCGACGGCGCGGGTCGTGCCGGCCCGCCGGGCAAGGCCCCGCCGGGCGCTTCGGAGGGCCATAGGGCGCGATTTGCGGCCAAAACAGGGCGGTCCGCCGCGCCCCCCGGCCAGCCGCACGCCCCCCGGCCCGCCGCGCCCCCATCCCGCCGCGCGCCCAACCCCGCCTCCCGCCTCCCACTTGTGCTCAGGTTGTGTCCAATCCCTTCCGCGAATATTTTTTCTTGAATCCCCGTTGCCCACTGCGTATAATTCTCGTTTGCGTCTGGACACAGATGGATACACCCGGACGCGTGGCGCATCGGAGTCGCGAGGGCCAAGCCTCCCCAAGGTCCTCGGCGGCAATCGGGCCCACGAAGACGCGTTGGGTTTTCGGTGTACGGAGAGGCGTGCGAGCGAAAACCCGCAGAAAGGAAAGACATGGGAGTCAAACAGTACAAGCCGACCAGCCCCGGCCGACGCTTCCAGACGGTCTCGGACTTCGCCGAGATCACGACGGACAAGCCGGAGAAGTCCCTGCTTGCGCCGCTGCACAAGAAGGGCGGCCGCAACAACTACGGGCGCATCACCACGCGTCACCAGGGCGGCGGCACCAAGCGTCGTTACCGCATCATCGACTTCAAGCGCAACAAGGACGGCGTGCCCGCCAAGGTCGCTACCATTGAGTACGACCCCAACCGCTCGGCCCGCATCGCCCTTCTGCACTACGTCGACGGCGAGAAGCGCTACATCCTGCACCCGAAGGGCCTGTGCGTGGGCGACATGATCATGAGCGGCCCCGAGGCCGACATCAAGCCGGGCAACGCGCTGCCGCTGGCCAACATCCCCGTCGGCACGCTCGTCCATGCGGTGGAGATGCAGCCGGGCAAGGGCGCGGCCATGGCCCGCTCCGCCGGCACCAGCATCCAGCTCATGGGCAAGGAGGGCAAGTACGCCATCCTGCGCATGCCTTCCTCCGAGATGCGCCGCGTGCTCCTCACCTGCCGCGCAACCATCGGCGAGGTGGGTAACGCCGAGCACTCCAACATCAAGATCGGCAAGGCCGGCCGCAACCGCTGGAAGGGCATCCGCCCCACCGTCCGCGGCACCGTCATGAACCCGGTCGACCACCCGCACGGCGGCGGCGAGGGCAAGAACAAGTCCGCCGGTCGCCACCCGGTCACCCCGTGGGGCGTGCCCACCAAGGGCCATCGCACCCGCAATCCCAAGAAGGCGTCGAGCCGCCTCATCATCCGCCGTCGCAAGAAGTAGCGCAAAGCGTTAAGGAGTAGTAGTGAGCAGAAGTCTGAAGAAGGGCCCCTTCGTTGAGCCTCGCCTTCTCGGCCGCATCGAGGCCATGAACGCGGCGGGCGAGAAGAACGTCATCAAGACCTGGTCGCGCGCGAGCACCATCTTCCCGGACATGGTGGGTCACACCATCGCCGTCCACGATGGGCGCAAGCACGTGCCGGTGTACATCACGGAATCCATGGTCGGCCACAAGCTGGGCGAGTTCGCCCCGACCCGCACGTTCAAGGGTCACTCCGCCGACAAGGGCAAGAAGAAATAGAAGGGGTGAACAATGGAAGCTAAAGCTGTTGCACGCTACGTGCGCATTTCGCCCCGCAAAGTGCGCGTCGTGGTCGACCTGATCCGCGGCAAGTCCGTGCCTGCCGCTCGCGAGATCCTGCGGTTTTCCGACCGCGCCGCCTCCGAGGTGGTGGAGAAGGTGCTCAACTCCGCCGTCGCCAACGCCGGCAACCTGCACCACGTCCGTCCCGAGTCGCTCGTGGTGAAGACCATCTTCGTGGACGAGGGACCCACCTTGAAGCGCATCCGTCCCCGCGCGAAGGGCTCCGCGTCGCGCATCCGCAAGCGCTCGAGCCACGTCACCGTCATCGTTGCACCGCGAGAGGAGGCTTAAAGTCAATGGGTCAGAAAGTTAGCCCCACCGGGTTCCGCCTCGGCATCACCGAGGATTGGCGCAGCCGCTGGTACGCCGACAAGGACTACGCCAAGAACCTGGCGAACGACTTGGCCATCAGGAAGTTTTTGGACAAGCAGCTCGCCCGCGCCGCCGTCTCCAAGGTGGAGATCGAGCGCGCCGGCGACAAGATCAAGATCATCGTCACCACGGCCCGCCCGGGCGTGGTGATCGGCAAGAAGGGCGCCGAGATCGACGCGCTTCGCAAGAAGCTGGAGAAGGTGGCCAACGGCCCGGTGAACATCGAGGTCGTGGAGGTCAAGCGCCCCGAGCTTGACGCCGCGCTCATCGCGCAGTCGGTGGCCGAGCAGCTGGAGGGCCGCGTGGCCTTCCGCCGCGCCATGCGCAAGGCGGTCCAGTCCGCTCGCAAGTCGGGCGCCAAGGGCATCCGCATCCAGTGCTCCGGCCGCCTGGGCGGCGCGGAGATGAGCCGCCGCGAGTGGTACCGCGAGGGTCGCGTGCCGCTGCACACGCTGCGCGCCAAGATCGACTACGGCTTCTCCACCGCCGCCACCACGATGGGTTCTATCGGCGTGCAGGTGTGGGTGTACCACGGCGAGGTCATGCCCGGCCAGAAGGCGCCCCAGCCGGCGCTCGAGGGCAGCTCCCGTCCCAGCCGTCCCCGTCGCAACGATCGTAACGATAGGAGGGCAAAGTAATGCTGGTACCCAAGCGCGTCAAGCATCGCAAGGTGCAGCGCGGCTCCATGAAGGGCCGCGCCAAGGGCGGCACCCGTCTGAACCACGGCGAGTACGGCATCCAGGCTCTCGAGCCGCATTGGATCACCAACCGCCAGATCGAGGCTGCCCGTATCGCCATGACCCGTCACATGAAGCGCGGCGGCAAGGTGTGGATCACCATCTTCCCGGACAAGCCGATCACGAAGAAGCCGGCCGAGACCCGCATGGGATCGGGCAAGGGCAACCCTGAGGGCTGGGTGGCGGTTGTCAAGCCCGGCCGCATCATGTTCGAGATCGCCGGTGTGGACGAGGCCACGGCCAAAGAGGCCCTTCGCCTGGCCATCAACAAGTTGCCCATCAAGTGCAAGATTGTTTCCAAGGAAACGGAAGGGCAGGAATAAATGAAAGCAGCAGAGATCCGTGAGCTGTCTGCCGACGATCTGCAGGCGAAACTCAAGGAAGCGCGCGCGGAGCTTTTCAACCTGCGCTTCCAGATGGCTACGAGCCAGCTTGACAACACTGCCCGCGTGAAGCAGGTCAAAAAGGACATCGCACGCATCCAGACCGAGATGCGCGCCCGCGAGCTGAGCGCTTAAGGCTCGTCGGTCGAGGAAGGTTGGACACACACATGAGCGAAGAACGCAACTCCCGCAAGGTCCGCCAGGGCATCGTGGTGAGCGCCGTGAACGACAAGACCTGCGTGGTGCAGGTCAAGCAGCGCAGGCCCCATCCGGTGTACGGCAAGATGATGACCACAACGAAGAAGTTCCACGCCCACGACGAGAACAACGAGGCCGGCGTCGGCGACACCGTGCGCATCATGGAGACGCGCCCCTTGTCCAAGATGAAGCGCTGGCGTCTGATTGAGATCGTCGAGAAGGCCAAGTAGCCTGGCGCGATCGCCCCAAGCTACCGAGAGGAAAGTTAGGTTAAGCAAATGATTCAGATGCAAACCATGCTCGCAGTGGCCGATAACTCCTGCGCTCGCAAGGTGCAGTGCATCAAGGTCCTGGGCGGCTCGAAGCGCCGTTACGCGGGCCTGGGCGACGTCATCATCTGCAGCGTGAAGGAAGCGGCTCCCAACACCAACGTCAAGAAGGGCGACGTGGTGCGCTGCGTGGTCGTGCGCGTGAAGAAGGAAGTGCGCCGCGCCGACGGCAGCTACATCCGCTTCGACCAGAATGCCGCCGTGCTCATCAACACCGACGGCACGCCGCGCGGCACGCGCATCTTCGGGCCGGTGGCCCGCGAACTGCGCGACAAGAAGTACATGAAGATCGTGTCTTTGGCACCCGAGACGCTCTAAGGAGGTGTGCGCCATGAACAGCATGCATGTGAAAAAGGGAGACACGGTGCGCGTCCTGTCCGGCAAGGACAAGGGCAAGGAGGGCACCATCCTGCGCGCGCTTCCCACCCGCCAGCGCGTCGTCGTGGAGAAGGTGGGCATCGTCAAGAAGGCCATGCGCCCCACGCAGCAAAACCCCCAGGGCGGCATCGTGTCCATCGAGGCCCCCATCCACGTGTCCAACGTGATGCTGGTGTGCCCGACGTGCAAGCAGCCCACCCGCACGGGTTCGCGCGTGAACGAAGCCGGCAAGAAGGTCCGCGTCTGCAAGAAGTGCGGCAAGGACATCGACAAGGACTAGGGGTTTCGTCGGTCTGACGGCCGACGAAACCGGCCGACGAAACCGGCCGACGCTGCGGCCTCCCGCAGCACCCCGCCTCGCGGCGAAACCGAAGGCTTGCGTATCCAAGTACGCGTCGCCTTCGCTTTCCCCACGATCCGGGGCACTGCGGAAGCCCTCGCTGACGTTACGAACGACCAATGAGGGTAAACTTGCAGTAATATGACCCCTGCCGCTTCGGCGGCGAGGGACGCAGGGTCGGAAATCCTGCGTTTAATTCATCGAAAGGAAAAGGAACATGACTCCTCGTCTGAAGGAAAAGTACAAGACCGAGATCGTGCCGAAGCTGGAGAAGGACCTCGCGCTCGACAACATCAACAAGGTTCCGCGCCTTGAGAAGATCGTTGTGAACATGGGCGTGGGCGCCGCCGCCGGCGACCACAAGCTGCTGGACTCCGCCATGGCCGACATGCGCGTCATCACCGGCCAGCAGCCCTGCGTCACGCGCGCCAAGAAGTCCATCGCGGGCTTCCATGTGCGCGAGGGCCAGGCCATCGGCTGCAAGGTCACGCTGCGCGGCGACCGCATGTGGGAGTTCCTCGACCGCTTGCTGGCCACGGCGCTGCCCCGCGTGCGCGACTTCCGCGGCATCTCCCCGAAGAGCTTCGACGGCCGCGGCAACTACACGCTCGGCATCACCGAGCAGCTCATCTTCCCTGAGATCGACTACGACAAGATCGACCGCACGCGCGGCATGGACATCACGTTCGTGACCACCGCGGAAGACAACGACGCCGCCTTCGCGCTGCTCGACGCGCTGGGCTTCCCGTTCAAGGACAAGGAATAACACCCCGTCGTCCGCCCAAGGCCGCCGAACGCGGCCTGCGTTGAAAGTGCACTCGGGCCCGCCGCGCGCGGGCCGATGAGAGGAAAGAAGGAATTGCATGGCTAAGAAATCGATGATCGCCAAGGCCAAGCGCGAGCCGAAGTTCTCCACGCGCCAGCACAACCGCTGCACGCGTTGCGGACGCCCCCGCGCTTACTACCGCAAGTTCGGCCTGTGCCGCGTGTGCCTGCGCGAGCTGGCCAACAAAGGCGAACTGCCCGGCGTGACCAAGGCTTCCTGGTAGGCCGCATACAGGAAACGCACGGGTGTGCCACGGTTCAGGCGGAGGCGTTACGGGCGCCGACGAACCGAACCGAGAGGCTCATCAAGGACCAAAGGAGAAACTCACCATGACCATGACCGACCCCATTGCAGACATGCTTACGCGCGTGCGTAACGCGAACTCTGCCGGCAAGGAGAAAGTCGCCATGCCGTCGAGCAAGAAGCTCGTCGAGATCGCCCGCATCATGCAGGAGGAGGGCTACGTCCAGGGCTACGACGTCATCGACGGCGAGCCCCGCGCCACCCTCGAGATCACGCTCAAGTACGGCGACAAGAAGGCCAAGACCATCCGCGGCATCAAGCGCATCTCCAAGCCGGGTTTGCGCATCTACGCGGGCAAAGACGAGCTGCCCCGCGTGCTCGGCGGCCTTGGCACCGCTATCATTTCGACGAGCAACGGCGTGATGGCCGACCGCGACGCCCGCAGGAAGGGCATCGGCGGCGAGGTCATCGCGTACATCTGGTAGGAAAGGGAGGGAAGACATGTCTCGTATCGGCAAGATGCCCGTGACCGTTCCTGCCGGCGTTGAGGTGACCATCGACGGCTCCACGGTGACGGTCAAGGGAGCGAAGGGCGAGCTGACCCGCACGTTCCCCGAGATCATAACCATCAAGCAGGAAGGCGACGAGCTCATCGTCGAGCGTCCCGACGACTCGCGCGAGGCCAAAAGCTACCACGGCCTGGTCCGTTCGCTCGTGGCGAACATGGTGGAGGGCGTGTCCAACGGCTTCACCAAGAAGCTGCAGCTGGTGGGCGTGGGCTACCGCGCCGCCCTCAAGGGCAAGGACCTGGAGATGCAGCTCGGTTTCTCCCATCCGGTGGTGGTGGAGGCCCCCGAGAACATCGCGTTCGAGGTTCCCAGCCAAACCGAGATCATCGTGAGCGGCCCCTCCAAGGAGCAGGTCGGCCAAGTTGCTGCGAACATCCGCAAGTGGCGCAAGCCCGAGCCTTACAAGGGCAAGGGCATTCGCTACGAAGGCGAGTACGTCCGCCGCAAGGTCGGCAAGGCCGGCAAGGACTAGGCGCAAGCCGCGAACGACTGAGATCGAAGGGATAATCATGAAGAAGCTTCAGAAAAAGCAGGCTGCGCTGGCTCGTCGCCATCGCCGTGTGCGCGGGAAGATCTCCGGCACGCCGGCTCGCCCCCGTCTGTGCGTGACGCGCAGCAACTCCAACATCTACGTGCAGTTCGTCGACGACGTGGCCGGCAAGACCCTCGTGGGCGTCTCCACGCTCGGCCCGGACTTCAAGTCCACGGGCAAGCGCGGCGGCACCGTCGAGGGCGCCGCGGCCCTGGGCGAGATCGCCGGGAAGAAGGCGCTTGACGCCGGCATCACCGAAGTCGTGTTCGATCGTGGCGGCAACCTGTACCACGGGCGCGTCAAGGCCTTGGCCGAGGCGGCTCGCGAAGCAGGTCTGAAATTCTAGAAGGGGTTGGAAGTCTTATGGCTCGCAACAACAAGCAAGACAACGCCGCGGTCCCCGAGCTTCAGGAGCGCGTCGTCTACATCAACCGCGTGTCGAAGGTCGTCAAGGGCGGCCGCCGCTTCGCGCTCACCGCGCTCGTGGTGGTCGGCGACGGCAACGGCCGCGTGGGCGTGGGCATGGGCAAGTCCCAGGAAGTGCCCATCGCCATCAAGAAGGGCGTCGAGGACGCGAAGAAGAACATGTTCACGGTGCCGCTGACGGCCGAGAAGACGCTGCCGCACGACTACATCGGCGAGTACGGTGCGGGCCGCGTGCTGCTCAAGCCGGCCACGCCCGGTACCGGCGTTATCGCCGGCGGTGCGGCGCGCGCGGTGTTGGAGCTGGCGGGCGTGACCGACTGCTTCGCCAAGTCGCTCGGCACCGACAACGTGATGAACGTGGTCAAGGCAACGGCCGAGGGCCTCAAGAACATGCAAAGCCCCCAGGAGGTGGCTGAGCGCCGCGGCCTGTCCGTCGCCCAGATCTTCGGCCGGAAGGAGCAGAAGTAATGTCTGACGCCAAAAGGACCCTGCGCATCACGCAGGTCAAAAGCTCGATCGGCTACAAGAAGGACCAGGCGGCCACGCTGCGCTCGCTGGGCTTGGGCAAGATCGGCCGCACGGTTGACCAGGTGGACAACGAGTGCGTTCGCGGCATGATCTTCAAGGTCAAGCACCTGGTGAAGGTCGAGGAGCTGTAGGTTTCGCCGGACGGCGAAACGTGTTGATACTGTGAAGCGCCAAGCTATCCGATTTGTTTTTTCGCCCCCGCCCCCTTGTCGTATGGAGGGAAGCGTTCGGCGGGCGAAGGGGGATTTCGGGTGCTCGGCGCTTCTCGGCCGTTTTGCGCCGTTTATGAGGTAGAATACGACAACTGTGGAAGTTTGCTGGCGGCGAGCTGCCAGCGCCGGGCGCGTCCCGGAATTGCGAAAAGGAGAAGAATCATGGAATTGAAAGATCTGAGGCCGGCTGAGGGCTCCCGCAAGAACCGCAAGCGCGTGGGCCGCGGTCCCGCTTCCGGCACGGGCAAGACGGCCGGTCGCGGCATGAACGGCCAGAAGTCCCGCTCCGGCGGCGGCAAGGGCCCCGGCTTCGAGGGCGGCCAGACCCCGCTTGCGCGTCGTCTGCCCAAGCTGCCTGGCTTCAGGAACTTCAACCGTGTGGAGTACCTGCCCGTCAACGTGAAGCGCCTCGAGGAGAAGTTCGAGGCCGGCGATGTGGTTGACGGGGAGAGCCTGAAGGCCAAGCGCATCATCAAGCACGCCGACGCTCCGGTGAAGGTGCTCGGCGACGGCGAGATAACCAAGGCCCTCACGGTGAAGGTTGACAAGGTGTCCGCTTCCGCCAAGGCGAAGATCGAGGCGGCTGGAGGAAAGGTCGAAGAGCCTTGCTAAGCTCTATCATCGACGCGTTCAAGGTTCCCGAGCTGCGCAAGAAGATCCTCTTCACGCTCGGGATCCTGGCGCTCTACCGCTTCGGGGCGTACGTGCCGGTCCCGGGCATCCCGTTCAACGAGTTCGCGAGCTCCTTCGCCAACTCGGGCGTGTCCATGACCATGCTCGATCTGTTCACGGGCGGCGCGCTGTCCAACTTCAGCGTGTTCTCGCTGGGCATCATGCCCTACATCACGGCCTCCATCATCATGCAGCTCATGCAGGGCGTCATCCCCGCCGTGGGCCGCTGGGCCAAGGAGGGCGAGGCGGGCCGTCGCAAGATCACGCAGGTCACCCGCTATCTCACGCTGGGGCTGGGCCTCGTCAACGCCGTCGGCTACCTGCTGCTGTTCAAGTCGCCGACCTACGGCGTGGTGTTCACCGACCAGGTGCCCGGGCTGCTGACCGACATCTTGGTTGTGTTCACGCTGGTGGCGGGCACCGCGTTCATCATGTGGATGGGCGAGCTGATCACGCAGCGCGGCGTGGGCAACGGCATGTCGCTCATCATCTTCGCGAGCATCGTCTCGCGCGTGCCCGCGGCCATCTTCTCGTCGGTGAACCTGAGCGCCGACTTCGGCATGGGCATCGCCGTCACCGCGCTCATCTTGGTGGTGGTGCTGCTGTGCATCCCGGCCATCATCTTCGTGGAGCGCGCGCAGCGCCGCATCCCCGTGAACTACGCCAAGCGCGTGCAGGGACGCAAGATGATGGGCGGCCAGTCCACCTACATTCCGCTCAAGGTGAACGCCGCCGGCGTCATTCCCATCATCTTCGCGAGCTGCCTGATCTACTTCCCGGCGCAGCTGGCGGCGCTGTTCAACGTGGACTGGCTCACGGCGGTGGCCGACGCCATCTCCACGGGCTGGGTCAACTGGATCCTCACGGTGCTGCTCATCGTGTTCTTCGCGTACTTCTACACCTCCATGGTGTTCAACCCCGACGAGACGGCCGACAACCTGCGCAGGCAGGGCGGCTTCATCCCCGGGGTGCGCCCCGGCTCGGCCACGGCCGCCTACATCAAGAACGTGCTGCACCGCGTCACGCTGCCGGGCGGCATCTTCATCGCGGTCATAGCGGTGGCGCCCTCCATCCTGTTCTCGTTCACGGGCAACCAGCTCATCCAGGCGTTCGGCGGCACGTCCATCCTCATCATGATCGGCGTGGCCCTGGACACCATGAACAAGGTGGAAAGCCAGCTGAAGATGCACAACTACGACGGGTTCTTCAAGTAGCCCGACGCGTTGCGCGAAACGCCCCGGCCCGTATGGCGGTCGGGGCGTTTTTTCGTATGGGGGTGCCGGGCCTCGGTTGCAGGCGCGGGTTGGGCCGGCCCTGGGCTGATCCGCCCGTCCGCCAAGCAGCCTGTCCGCGCCGTCCGGCGCCTTCGATCAAGCGCGCCTCCGCGCCGTGCGGCCCGTGCGCCAGGTGCGCTGTTCGCGCCCTTTGGCTCGCGCGCCGCTCGCGCCCCCGGCCGCCTCGGCCAAGCGCCGCTCGTCCTGGATGCCCTCGCGTTGCCGCTCGTTGTCTTTCTTCTGAAAACCGTGCCCGAAAAGGGGCGCTTTGGTACAATACGGAACGTCTATTGCAGGTCGAAAGGACAGAACCATCATGAACATCGTATTGTTGGGCGCGCCGGGCGCCGGCAAAGGCACGCAGGCGGCTAGGCTGGTCGAGGAGTTCTCGCTGCCGCACATCTCCACGGGCGACATGCTGCGCGCGGCCGTCAAGGCCGGCACGCCGCTGGGCAAGAAGGCGAAATCCTACATGGATGCGGGCGACCTCGTCCCCGACGACGTCATCATCGGCTTGGTGACCGAGCGTTTGCAAGAGCCCGACACGCAGAAGGGCTTCATCCTGGACGGCTTCCCGCGCACGTCCGCCCAGGCCGTGGCTCTTGACGCGGAGCTTTCCAAGCTGGAGCGTCCGCTGGACGCCGCGCTGCTCATCGACGTGGATTTCGAAGTCATCGTGAAGCGCCTGACGTCGCGCCGCATGTGCCGCGAGTGCGGCTACATCGGTTCGGCCGCCGATGCCTCCTGCCCGAAGTGCGCGGGCGAGATGTACCAGCGCGACGACGACAACGAGGCCACGGTGCGCAACCGCCTGGACGTCTACGAGAAGTCCACGGCTCCGCTCGTGGATTACTATCGCGGATGCGACCTGCTGGTGAAGATCGATGGCGATCGCGATCCTGACGTGGTGTACGCCGAGGTCAAGCAGGCCCTTGGCCTGTAGCTTGCCGTTCGGCGGGCTTTTCGCGGCGTGAGGCGGATGGGGCGTTGGGCTCTGTCCGCCTCACGCTTCGCACAAGGGGACCGTCATGCCAACCGTCCGGAGCAACATATCCTACGCGTACGGCAAGTTCATGCGCTCGCACAGAGCGACGGTTCGGCATATCGTCAAAAGCGTCATGGCCATTTTGGCCGTGGCGTTTCTGCTGGAGACGTTTCTGTTCAACGTCAATTTCTACACCTCGGCTGGCTACAACACCGTCTCGCTCAACGACAAGCTTGACCTGCGCGAGACTTCCGACGGCCAGTACCAGATCACGGCCGTGAACAACGTGTTGGAGTTCTCCAACGTCAACGCCGAGGTGCACAATATCTGGCTGAACTTCGACTACCGGCAGCCCGCGCAGGATCTGCAGATCAAAGTGCAGTTCACCGACGAGGCCCACCACACCTACTTCGATTCCACCGAATACACCGAAGGCGTGCCCGAGGTGTCGGTGTCCACCCTGTCGGATCAAAGCGAGTACATCAACCTGAACACGACGGGCTTGGTGGGCAACCTTCGCATCGAGATCGTCGGCGAGGACGTGAGCTACCCCATCCGCCTCTCCGACCTGTGCATCAACGCGCATCATCCCTTCTCGTTCAACACGACCCGCTTCCTGGTGGCGGCCGGCCTGCTGGCGCTCGCCTTCGCGTTCCGTCCGCGTTCGGCCATCTACCGCATCGGCATCGTGGACGAGCCGCGCAAATCGAAGGCGGCCATCGTGGTCGCGGTGGCCCTGGAGGTGTGCCTGCTCAGTTCGTACTTGTTCATGGGGTCGAACTTGGTCGGCGTGGCCACGAAGGGGTACAACAGCGGATCGTGGGACGGCGTGAGCTTGGTGAACACCTTCGAAGTGGGCGGCGAGAGCGCCCAGCAGTACGCCGAGCTGGCCAAGGCCATGGCCCGCGGGCAGCTCTATCTGGAGGAGGAGCCGCCCCAATGGCTCCAGGACATGTCCGACCCCTACGACAAGGGCGCACGCGACGAGGCGCAGAAGGAGACGGGGGAGGAGTACCTCTTCGACGTGGCCTACTACGACGGTCACTACTACGTGTACTTCGGCGTGGTGCCGGTGCTGCTGTTCTATCTGCCGTTCTTCCTTCTCACCGGCGCGAACTTCCCCACGGCTATCGGGGTGCTCGTGGCGGTGATCGCCTTCGTGCTGGGATGCTCGGCGCTGCTCGACCGTTTCGCGCGCTACCATTTCAAGCACGTGAGCCTGGGGCTTTACCTGCTGCTGCAGATACCGCTCGTCATGTGCTGCGGGGTGCTGTACCTGCTGAAGTTCCCCACGTTCTATTCGCTGCCCATCGCGCTGGGGCTGGCGTTTTCGGTGTGGGGGCTGTACTTTTGGACATGCGGGCGCTCCTCGGCGCGTCCGGAGAAGTGGTATTTGGCCGGATCGTTGTGCATGGCGCTTGTGGCCGGGTGCCGGCCTCAGCTGCTCGTGCTGTCGCTGGTGGCCTTCCCGCTGTTTTGGCGCTCCTTCATTGCCGAGCGCCGCTTGCTCACGCCGCGCGGTGCTCGCGAGTTCGCCTGCCTGATCGCCCCCTACCTTGTGGTGGCGGCCGGGCTTATGTGGTACAACCGTGCGCGCTTCGGGTCCTTCACGGACTTCGGCGCGAACTACAACCTCACGGTCAACGACATGACCAAGCGTGGCTGGAATGTCGGGCGCCTGGCTCCGGCGCTGTTCGCGTACTTCCTGCAGCCGCCGAGCGCGACGGGGGTGTTCCCGTTTTTGCAGGCGGCGCCGTTCGAGACCACCTACATGGGCCAGACCATCAAGGAGGTCACCTTCGGTGGCATTCTGGCGTGCCTGCCGGTGCTGTGGATCCTGCCGTTTTCCAAGCGCATCCTGCAGCTGCGCATCAGGCAGCGCGCCACGCGCACCATCGCGGGCGTCATCGTGGTGCTCTTGTTCGGAGGCGTTGTGGTGGCGCTGGCCGATGCGGAGATGGCGGGCATCCTGCAGCGTTACTTCGCGGACTTCAGCTTCATGTTCCTGGCCGCCGTGGTGCTGCTCGCGTTCGTGGTGAACGAGAACCTCGCACCCGGATCGACCGTTCAGAACCTGCTCATGAAGGTGCTGTTGGTGCTGGTGGCCGTTTCGGTGCTGTACAGCGCGCTTTTATGCTTCGTTCCGGAGACAGGATGGTACTCCGACGTGTATGATTGGGCGTACCGCGACATCGTGGAAACCGCGCAGTTCTGGACCTGATCCGAGCTGCGTCGCAGAGGGCGCCTTTTCCGAGGCGCGGGACTGACAACGAAAGGACGACTATGGAATTCATCATCGCCGAGAGCGCGCAGGACATGGGCCGCCGCGCCGCCGACCGCATCGCCTCGTTCGTGCAGTCCGATCCGGCCTGCGTGCTGGGCTTGGCCACGGGCACGACGCCCATCGGCCTGTACGCCGACCTCGTGGCCGACTGCAAGACGGGCAAGCTCAGCTTCGCCGACGTCACGACGTTCAACCTGGATGAGTACCGCGGGCTTGCTCCCGAGCATGACCAGAGCTACCGCTACTTCATGAAGAAGCACCTGTTCGACCATGTGGACATCGACCAAGCGCGCACGCACGTGCCCGAGGGGTCGAACCCCGACGCCGAGGCTGTGTGCGCGGCCTACGAGCAGGCTATCGAGGAAGCGGGCGGCATCGACCTGCAGCTTCTGGGGTTGGGGCCGAACGGGCACATCGGCTTCAACGAGCCTGAGGACACGTTCCCGAAGGCCACGCACTGCGTCGACCTCACCGAGAGCACCATCCAGGCCAACAGCCGCCTGTTCGAGAGCATCGACGACGTGCCGCGGCAGGCCTACACCATGGGCATCGGCACCATCATGGCCGCGCGCAGCGTGCTCGTGGTGGTGGAGGGCGCCCACAAAGCGCAGATCGTGAAGGAGGCGTTCTTCGGTCCTGTGACGCCGCAGGTTCCCGCCTCCATCCTGCAGTTCCACCCCGACGTCACGGTCATCGTGGATCCGGCGGCGGGCGAGCTGTGCCGCGATTTGGCGTAAACGACGCGTGAGGCGGGGGCGGCAAGCCGCAAACGGCTGTGCGCGACCGCCCCGAAGGATCTCTGCTTGCTTGGTGGAGGTCCTTCTTCTTTCGCGGGCGGCATGGCAGAATGGGCGAAAAACGAGAAAGGACGGGCAATGCGCATAATCAATGGCTCGGTGTTCGATGGGGAAGGGTTCTCTGAGCGCGAGGTTGCCGTTGCGGACGGCAGGTTCGCGGAAGAGGCGGCCGCCGGCGACGGCGAGGTGCTGGACGCGGCTGGCTGCTACGTGATCCCGGGTCTTGTTGACCTGCATTTTCATGGCAGTGCCGGAGCCGATGTGAGCGACGGAGATCTTGAGGGACTCCACCGCATGGGCGCTTACGAGGCGTCGCGCGGTGTGACGGCCATGTGCCCGGCCACCATGACGCTGCCCGAGGACGTGCTCACGCGCGCGGCGCAGGCCGCCGCAGCCTACGAGCCGGCCGCAGACGAGGCGGCGCTTGTGGGCATCAACATGGAGGGGCCGTTCATCTCGCCGAGCAAGGTAGGCGCGCAAAACCCCGACTACGTGCGCAACCCCCGCGTGGAAGAGTTCCGACGCCTGCAGCAGGCTGCCGGCGGGCTGTTCAAGATCGTGGACATAGCGCCGGAGGAGGAGGGCGCCGACGAGTTCATCCGCGAGCTTGCGGGCGAGGTTCGCATCTCGCTCGCGCACACCTGCACGGACTACGACACGGCGGCCCATGCGTTTAAGCTGGGCGCGCGGCATCTCACACACTTGTTCAACGCCATGGATCCCATGCATCATCGCAAGCCCGGTCCCATTCCCGCCGCCGCCGAGCGCGACGACGTCACACCGGAGATCATCGCCGACGGCATCCACATCCACCCCGCCATGGTGCGCCTGGCGTTCAATCTGTTCGGCGATGACCGCATGATCCTCATCAGCGACACGCTGCGCGCGGCCGGCTTGGAGGATGGCACGTACGATCTGGGCGGCCAGGACGTTACCGTGCGCGGCTACGTGGCCACCATTGAAAACGGCGCGCTGGCCGGTTCGGTGAGCGACCTCATGCGCTGTTTGTACGTGGCCGTGCGCGACATGGGCATCCCGCTGGCAAGCGCGGTGAAAGCCGCCAGCGCCAACCCGGCGCGCGCCTTGGGCCTTGCCGACCGCGGCGCCATCGAGCCAGGCTATGTGGCCGACGCCGTGCTGCTGGACAAGGAGACCCTCGAGGTCGAGCGCGTCGTTGTGCGGGGCCGCGCGTTGTAAGACGCTTGCAGGCCGCCGTCGTGGACGGCAGCGCCCGAAAGCGATCCGGCGCGCATTCCCGGGCACGGCTCTCGCTCGCAAAACCAAAGGGCCCTCGCGGACTTACCCGCGAGGGCCCTTCTTGCCGAGATGCTCGGTTAAGCTGCTCTTACAGCTCCGGCAGCGAAGCGGCGGCGGCCGACTGGCCCACGCGGCGCATCATCTCGTCGGGAAGCGTGACGGTGATCTGCTCGGCCAGCTCGGGGTGCTCCTCGGCCAAGATGCGGTTGCACTCGCTGATGACGAGGTCGCCGCCCACGCCGGAGGACACGCGTCCCAGCACCAAAAGCGTCTTGATGTCGTAGAAGGCGCTGTAGAGCACCAGCGTGTGCGCCAGGTACGCGCCGATGGAGCGGAAGATGTCGAGCGCACCCGCATGCCCCTCGTCGGCCAGGCCCTGCACCACCTTGAGCTTCTGGGCGGGGGAGAGCTCGGGGTCAAGCTCGATGCCCGCAGTCGGCGCCAGCTTGATGACGGCGTCCTGGCTGAAGTACTTGCAGCCCACGCCATAGTCGGTGGACCATTCGTCCTGCATGGCCTCGGGCGACAGATCAACCGGCGCGAAGGCCAGCTCGTTCAGCCAGCCGAGCACATTGCCGGCAGCGTTCACGTAGCCCACGGCCTCGGAGGTGCCCATGGCTATGCCGAGGATGGAGCCCTCGCCGGTGGACATGTAGCCCGCCAGCGCCGTCACGTCGCCGTCGTTAGCCACCACAAGCGGCACGTCGCCAATTTCGGCGGCGGCGCGCTTGTAGATGCTTTTCACCTCGTCGCGCCTCTCGCGCGGCACCTTGATGAACAGCGACGCCACCATGGGGCAGTCGTCCACGTACACGCCCGCCGACGACACGCCGATGGCGTCCACGCGCGGCATCTTGGAGGCGGCGGTCTTGAACGCCGTCACAATCTCGTTGAAATGGTACTCCGGATCCTCGGTGACCTTGGGGTACCACACCACTTCTTCGGAGTACACCGACTCGCCGTCGATCACGGCCGACACCTTGCGGTCGCTTCCACCCGCGTCGAAGCCGATGCGGCAGCCGTCCTTGTGGCCGCCGATGGGCTTGGCGGCCTCGTTGGCGGCGGGGAAGTCGGCCTCGGAGCAAGCGATCACCTCAAGTGGCTTCTCGTACACGTCGTCCACGAATCCGAAGTCGAAGGCGCGCTTTCCGTCGGCGCTGTACGCCTCGGCCAGCTTCGCGGCAATATCGTCGCAGCCGCACACGTAAATGCGGAAGCCGCCCGTGCTCCACAGCATGAACTTCACGAAGCGCTCCACGTAACGCAGGTTCGCCTCGGCGAATTCCTCGCCGCGAATGAACGTGTGACGCACGGAGATAAGCCCGTTCTCGCGTTCGACGGCCACCGAGACGGGGCGGTCGGCGCCCTCAAGGTAGGCGCGCATCCACACACCGAACGGGATGAAGCCCTCGTCCAAAACGGGGACGTTCTTGATGTCGTACTCGATACCCAGGTAGTTCATGCTTCTCCCTTCCTTACAGGTTGCTCATTATGCCAGCGAGGTGCTCTGCGGTGCGTCGAATTGCCGTGTTGCGCGGCCGAGCGTGCTGTGCGCGTGAGGGCAAGCGCACAAGCGGCAAGGCGGGGCACCGCAGCGTCGAGCTGCTCTGCTGGCCGCCAAGCCAGCAGAGCTTGTTAGTCTCCTATGATCTCGGTCAGCACTCGTTCGGTCATGGACAGGGCGCGGGGCACGTGGAAGGGTCCCTTGAACGTGGAGCCCTTCGTGGGCGGCATAGTGGGCAGGCCGTCGCGGCGCAAATATCCGTACCATTCGCCGTACTCGGGGTCGGCGAAGTGCTCCTTGCAGTACGCGATGGTCTTGAGCAGCCACTTTGCGTAGTACTCGTCGCCCGTGTCGCGGTAGGCTTTCGAGGCGGCGATCATGATCTCGTTGTGCGGCCACCACAGCTTCATATCGTGCTCGTAAGCCTCGGTGGGCTTTCCGCACGCGTCGATGAAGTACAAAAGCCCGCCGTACTCCTCATCCCAACCCGCTTCAATGGCCAAGCGGAAGATCTGCTCGGCTGCTTTGTGCAGCTCCGCGTCGCCGCGGTAGTTGGCCTCGTCCATCATGAACCAGCTGCACTCGATGTCGTGGCCGGGGTTCACCACGCGCCCGGCGGTGTAGTCCAGCTCCGGCTCGCCCTCGGCGTTCACGCTCTCCAGCGTGCAGCCCAGCTCGGGGCGGTAATGGAAGCGCACGATGGCGTCGGTGCACTCGCGCGCGTGGCGGTCGTACTCCTCGGTGTTGGCGGGGTCCACGCGGCGCATGATGCCGATGATGTTGAGGAAGATCATCGGATCGGCCAGCGCGCGGCCCGAGCGCGTCTCGGGGATGGTCTTGGGGCCAAGCCCTGCCGGATCCTCGATGAGCCCGTTGTTCAGATCGTAGATGAGGCGGTAGGCGCGCCGCGCACGCGCAAGATGCTTCTCTTGGCCGGTCAGTCCGTAGTACTCGGCGTTGGCGATGGCGTAGAAGCCCTCGGAGAAGCAGTAGCGGCGCTGGCGCAGGGGCTTGCCCTCGGCCGTCACCGTGAAGTACAAACGGCCGCCCGCCTCGTGGTTGACGCAGTGCTCCTCCAGAAAGTCCAGGCAGCTCTTCGCGGCCTCCATCCATTCCGGGCGCTCTCCGTACAGGCGGCACAAGTGAGAGAACGTCCAGGCGCAGCGGCCCTGCATCCACACGCTCTTGTCGGTGGAGTAGACGTTGCCCTCGCGATCCAGGCAGGTGTACACGCCTCCGTGCTCGCGGTCCATGCCGTGCTCCAGCCAGAAGCGCACGCACGCGTCAAGCTCCTCGCGGATCCACGCACGCGCTTCAACGAGTTGTTGGGTGATGTCGGATGTCACAGGGCCTCCTTACTTGGCGGAACCGAACGCGGGGCAGGCGCGCCAGTGGGCCTCGCGCACGGGGGCGTCGGCATCCATCATGCCCTCGCTCTTGAGCACGTCCACAATGGCGTCCACGTCGTCGCCCTCAAGCGCGCACACGGGCTCGCGCATCTGGTTGGTGTTGAACACGCCCATCTGCCACAGCGCCGTCTTGAACGCTCCCACGCCCGCGCCGAAGCCCACCGTGGCCTTCACCTTGCGGGTGAGGAACATGAGGCGGGCCAGGTGGTCCTGCAGCTCCTTCACGCGCGCCCAGTCGCCGGCTTGCGCGGCGCGCCACTGCTCCACGTAGCTTGCCGGGTCGAGGTTGGCCAGGCCCGGCACGCTGCCGTCGGCGCCGGCCAGGTACGCGCCGTCCACGCACACCTCATGACCGGTGAGCAGCTGC
The DNA here is from genome assembly GCF_965361815.1 of Rubneribacter sp. Classification (NCBI taxonomy): domain Bacteria; kingdom Bacillati; phylum Actinomycetota; class Coriobacteriia; order Eggerthellales; family Eggerthellaceae; genus Rubneribacter; species Rubneribacter sp. Next base: position 16,771 of record NZ_CBDTNW010000092.1, on the reverse strand, counting down.
AGGGGATGCCCCGCGTCCTCGTTCTCCAGCACAAGCCAGCGGAAGGACACATCGTCGCCCGAGGAGTCCTTCACGCCTTGGATCACGCCGTCTTTGCCCAGGCGCACAAGCATGGTGGGGTCGAGCTTCGTGTGAACGCACACGGGCAGGTCGTAAGCGAACAGCGGCAGGTCGGTGTGCTCGCGGATGGCGCGGAAGTGGCGCTCCGTCTCCTTCGGGCCGCCCAGCGCGTAGAACGGCGCGGTGGCCACCAGCGCGTCAACGCCGTAGCCGGAGGCGCGCTTTGCCTGGTCGACCACGCGCAGCGTCTCCATGTCGATGATGCCCGCCATCACCGGCACGCGGCCGTGCACCATGGCGACGGCCTCCTGCAGCACGTGGTAGCGCTGCGCGTCGGTGAGGAAGGCCACCTCGCCCGACGACCCGAGGAAGAACAGGCCGTCGACGCCGGCGTCTATCATGCGGTTGATGGTGCGCTCGAGCGATTCCAGGTCGAGTTGGCGCTTCTCGGTCAGCGGTATGACGACCGGGGGGATGACGCCGCGAAACGGTGAATCAGTCATGGAAGGTTCCCCTTCTTTCCGTGTCCGGTGCAAACGGTACAAGGTTACCGGTCGGCGGGGGCGAGCGTCAACGAATGCCGGCAGGCATCACATAAAATGCGCCCGGTCAAAGCCGCCCGCGCGGCAAGCGCCGCAAGTGTCGCCCGGCCGCAAACGCCAAAAGCGCCGCCCGCGCCGCGAGCGGCGCCCGGCCGCAAGCGCCGCAGGCCAGGCGTTCAGCCCTGCCCCCGCAGCTCCTTGCCCAGCTCCTTGGCGAGCACGGGCAAAAGCTCGGCGAACGTGGCGTCCGCCTCCTTCTTCTTGAGCTGGCACTCCCAGATGACGTGGACTTTCCATCCCATGGCCTCAAGCGCGGCCGCGCTGCGCTCGTCTCGTTCGACGTTGCGTTGGAACTTCACCACCCAGTACTCCACGTTGCTTTTGGGCATGCGCGGCTTGCAGCGTGGGCAGCGGTGCCAGAAGCATCCGTTGATGAACAGGGCCACCTTCTTGCCGGGCCATGCCACGTCGGGGTGCCCCGGCACTTTCCAGTGCAGGCGGTATCCTGAAAGCCCCGCTGCGCGCAAGCGCTCGCGCACAAGAAGCTCCGGCTTGGTGTTGGCGCGCTTGTTGCCCTGCATGGACTTGCGCACATGCTCGTTGGTGGCGGGCGGCGGGGCCGTGCGGCGCGGGGCGGGCAGCGAAAGCGGTCCGGCGCCCCCAAGGGCGTTCAAGAGCGCGAAAGCTCCCTGGCCCGGTTCGGGCGCGGCGCCGATCCCCGTTGCGGGCGGCGCGTCGTCAATGCGGTTTCCAACAGCCATGCGGCGCATGATACCACGCATTCGCAGGATGGGCCGGGCCGTTGCCGGACGAGCGCGAAAAGCGCCCGCGGCGATCCCGTTCGCCGCCCCATGCGGTCCCGCCTGCCCGCCTGCCGTTCCGTGATATGATGGCCCTTCGCCGCAAGCGCGCCGCCCTGCGCGGCGTGCGATCGGGGGCGAAAAAGAACAGACCGGAGAGGAAGGCGCAACCCATGGTTCGTTTCGGCATAGCCGGCATAGGGGTCATCGCGAGGGACTACGCGAAGCTCATCGTTGAGGGAAGGGCGGGCGACTGCGAGATAGCGGCCCTGTCAAGCAGGAGCAAAGCCCATATGGAGCAGCTCAAAGAGGACTTCGGCCTTTGCGGCGCGGCCCTGTTCACCGACTACCGCGCCATGCTGGACAGCGGGGCTGTTGACGCGGTGATCATCTGCACCCCCCACTCCCTGCACCCCTCCATGGCCAAAGACGCCGTGGAACGCGGGATCCACGCGCTCATAGAGAAGCCCATCGGGGTGTTCCCCGACGAGGTGGAGGACCTCCTTCGGACGCTTCGGGCGAGGCGGGACGTGAAATCCGGCGTGCTGTACTGCCGGCGCGCGGGAAGCGCCTTCCAAAAGCTCCACGGGCTTGCGGAGGAAGGGTTTTTCGGCCGGCTCAAGCGCGCTTCCTGGATCATCACCAACCTCTACCGCCCCCAGGCGTACCACAGCGCGCAAACGTGGAAAGGGACGTATGCGGGGGAGGGCGGAGGGCTGCTGCTCACGCAAGCCTCCCATCAGCTTGACCTTCTGCTCTGGATGCTCGGCGCGCCCGAGAGCGTGCATGCCTTCTGCGGCTTTGGGGTGGAGCGCGACATTGAGGTGGAAGACGACGCCGTGCTGCATCTGCGCTACCCGGATGACCTCACCGCGCAGTTCATAGCCTCGTCGCGCGAGTTTCCCGGAAGCAACCGCCTTGAGCTGAGCGGCAGCGCGGGGCAGGCCGTGCTCGACGACGACCGCACGCTCACGCTGCGCACCCTGGCCCAGGACGAGCGCGAGTTCTCCCGGACCACCAACGAGATGTTCGGACGCGTGCCCTTCTCCGAGGAAAGCGTCGTCTTCGACGATGCGGACAACGCCGCCCAGCAAGCCGCCATCATCGCGAACTTCGTTTCGGCCATCGAGCGCGACGAGCGCGTCTTGTGCTCGGTCGAAGACGCCCTGCTGTCGCTTCGGACCATTAACGCCGCGTATCTGTCCGCTTGGACCGGGGAGACAATTCCGCTCGATTTCGACGCCAAGGAGTACAGGAGGGCTTTGGAAAGCCGTTTTCATTAGGCTGAACGGCTCATACGGACGCGCTTTTCCCCGCTCGTTCGGCCCCGGCGAGAGACAATCGGCCACCCCGTCTTACTAAAATCGCCATCATAGGGTACTATAGGCTTGCCCAATTCCGATTCCGAATTGTAGGAGGGAAGAATGAAGGAACAGTTGAACAACGGCATCAGCCGGCGCTCGTTTGTGGTGGGCGGCACGGCCGCCCTCGCGCTTGCGGGCATCGGGCTCTCTGGCTGCGGCGGCGGGAGCGACAGCGGCTCCGGCGCCAGCACCGACGCTGCGGGCGGCGACACGTCTGCCTCGGCCGGCGCCCTTGCCGCCGCCGTCGCCTACGACGGCAGCGACTACACGCCCGCCAGCACCTCGCAGGCGCTTCCGCTTGCCGGCAACCGCCACGTGACCGAGGGCCTTTACGATCTCGACCTGAGCGATTACTCCGCCTACGCGGCCCTCGCCGACGGCGATCCGGTCGCCGTGTCGGACACCGAGTACGAGATCACCATCCGCGACGGCGCCAAGTACTCCGACGGCACCGACGTGGTGGCCGGCGACGTGGTCGAGGCCTACGCGCGCGCGACGGTCGAGGGCGGCATGTACCTGCCCATGCTCTCGTTCATCTCGTCGGTGGAGGCCAAGGACGACAAGACGGTGTCCATCAAGACCGCCTACCCGTTCTCGCTGATCAAGGAGCGCCTGTCCCTCATCAGGGTGACGCCCGCCTCCATGACCAACGACGAGCTCAAGGTCCATCCCGTCGGCTCCGGCCCGTGGGTCTACGACGAGATCACCGAGACCAAGCTCACGTTCTCGCCGAACCCGAACTACAACGGCCCGTTCGTTCCCAAGGACACCTCCATGGTGTGGGACGTCATCAAGGACGACACCGCCCGCACGACGGCCATGACCGAGGCCACCGTCCAGGTCATGGAGAACGTTCCGGCCGACATCATCTCCCAGATCCAGGCGGTGGGCGCCACGGTCGACGACGTCCAGGGCTTCAGCCTGCCCTTCCTCATGTTCAACACGAAGAAGGCCCCGCTCGACGACAACCGCGTGCGCCAGGCGTTCTTCTACGCCATCGACGTGGAGAAGCTCATCAACAACGCCCTCTCCGGCCAGGCCGCCACGGTCAAGTGCTTCCTGCCTGAGAACCATGCGAACTTCCATGAGGCCTCCACGGTGTTCACCTACGACCCCGAGAAGGCCAAGAGCCTGCTGTCCGAGGCCGGCGTGGACAGCCTCTCCATCACCCTCGACACCACCGACGCCTCGTGGATCACGGCGCTTTCGCCCTCCATCAAGGAGGACCTGGCGGCGGTCGGCATCGAGGCCACCATCCGCGAGTCCGTTTCGGCCGCCCTGTACAGCAACTACTGCGACACCGACAACCCCGAGTTCGACGTGGTGCTCGCCCCGGGCGACCCGTCGGTGTTCGGCAACGACCCCGACCTTCTGATGAGCTGGTGGTACGGCGACAACAGCTGGACGCAGAAGCGCACGCAGTGGAAGGGCTCTGAGGCCTACGAGGAGCTTCACGGCTACATGCAGGCGGCCGTCGAGGCCTCCGGCAGCGAGCAGCAGGAGAACTGGAACAAGTGCTTCGACCTGCTCTCCGAGCAGGTGCCGCTGTACCCGCTGCTCCACCGCAAGGTTTCCACCGGCTACTACGAGGACCGGCTCGACGGCTTCAAGGCCATCGGCACGACCGGCGTCTCCTTCATCGGCGTTTCGAGCAAGTAGCCCCTTTTCTCATAAAGCCGCTTGCCGGTATAATGAGGTGAATTTGTCCGCAAACGGACCCGCTGGCTTCATCAGGTGGGTCCGTTTGGCGGATGCGGAAAACGGTTGCCGAAAGGGGTTTGAGAGATGAGCAATCTACTCAGGCTGATCGGGAAACGTCTTGTCGCGCTCCCCATTATGATTTTGGGAGTCACGTTTCTCGTTTACTTCCTCATGTCGTTCTCTCCCATCGACACGGCGTACTCTGCGTTGGGCGAAGGCGCGACGCAGGAGCAGCTCGATGCGTACCGGGCGGCGAACGGCCTGAACGATCCGTGGATCATCCAGTACGGAAGGTTCCTCGTCAACATGTGCCAGGGGGATCTGGGCACGTACGGAGCCGGGTCCATCTCCGTCACCGACAAGGTGGCAACAGCGCTTCCCATCACGCTGCAGCTGACGTTCATCGGCCTTATCATCGCCGTCGTCATCGCCGTTGTGCTGGGCGTTGTTTCGGCCTTGTATCGCGATCGTTGGCCCGATCAGGCGATCCGCGTGTTCTCCATCATCTGCATCGCCACTCCGTCGTTTTGGTTGGCGGTCCTTCTCATCCTCTTGTTCTCCTCGACCCTTCACATGCTCCCCGCCGCAGGCGACCTCCCGTCGCTCGCGTCCAATCCCAGCGGGTACTTGGCCCGCATGGCGATGCCGGCGTTCGCGCTCGGCGTCCCCGTGGCCGGCCAGCTCACCCGCGTCATCCGCACCGCCATGGTGGAGGAGCTTGACAAGGACTACGTGCGCACGGCCATCGGCGCCGGCGTCCCGAAGTCGGTCGTCGTCGCCAGGAACGTGCTGCGTAACGCGCTCATCACGCCGGTCACGGTGCTGGGCCTGCGCATCGGCTACCTCATCGGCGGCGCCGTCGTCATCGAGGTCATCTTCAACCTGCCGGGCATGGGCATGGCCATCGTGCAGGGCGTCCAGGGCAACTACCCGACCCTCGTGCAGGGGGTGACGCTCACCGTCGCGCTGACGTTCATCGTCATCAACATCGTGGTGGACATGCTGTATATCCTTATCAACCCCCGAATCAGGACGGTGTAGAGACATGGTGCAGCTACGTGGCAATCTCACTAAGAAGATGGAGGAGAACGCCGGCCGCGTGCGCTTTCGCCGCTGGAAGAGCATGACGATCGGCTCGCGCATCTCGCTTGTCGTCCTCCTTCTCATCGTGCTCACGGCAGTGGCGGCGCCTGTGATCGCGCCCCACAACCCGCTTGAGATCTTCACCGCCCGCCAGGCGCCCAACGCCGAGTTCCTCTTCGGCACCGACGACAAGGGCCGCGACGTGCTCTCCCGCATGATGTACGGCGCGCGCTACTCGCTCGTCATCGGCCTGTGCGCCACCGGCTTCGCGCTTGTGTGCGGCTCCATCATCGGCTCCATCGCTGCGGTGTCGCGCAAGTGGGTGTCCGAGGTCATCATGCGCATCCTCGACGTGGTCATGTCGTTTCCGGGCATCGCCTTGGCGGCCGTGTTCGTGACGGTGTTCGGCAATTCGCTTCCCTCGCTCATCCTGGCCATCGGCTTCCTCTACATACCGCAGATCGCCCGCATCGTGCGCGCGAACGTGGTGAGCGAGTACGGCGAGGATTACGTCCGCGCCGTGGTGGTGTCGGGCGCGCGCGCCCCGTGGATCCTCGTGAAGCACGTCGTGCGCAACTGCATCGCGCCCGTCATGGTGTTCACCATCGTGCTGGTGGCCGACGCCATCGTGTTCGAGGCGTCGCTGTCCTTCATCGGCGCGGGCATCCCCGAACCTGATCCCACGTGGGGCAACATCCTCTCCGACGCGCGCAACGGCGTGCTGGCCGGCCGCTGGTGGCAGGCGCTGTTCCCGGGCCTTGCCATCATGATCACCGTGCTGTGCCTCAACATCCTCTCCGAGGGCATGACCGACGCGCTGGCGGCCGCTCCGAAGGCCCCCGTCAACGCCGACGACTCCGATCTGGCCGGCAAGCGCGAGGCCGACCGCCTCGTGGCCGACCCGACGCTTGCCTACAAGGCCCAGGCCGAGATGCTCGAGAAGCGTCTCGCCCAGCTGCAAGCCGTGGAGAAGACCCGCACCGACCGCTTCGAGGCGCGCACCGACGTGCCGCCCATTCTGGAAGTCAAGGACCTGTGCATCAAGTTCCCGCGCCACGGCGACGTGAACGTGGTGGACCACGTGAGCTTCGTCGTGCGCCCGCGCCAGACCATGGGCCTTGTGGGCGAGTCCGGCTGCGGCAAGTCCATCACCTCCCTCACCATCATGGGCTTGCTTGATCCGAAAGCCCAGGTGACCGGCGAGGTGCTCTACGACGGGCAGAACCTGCTCGACATGAGCCAGAAGGAGATGAACGCCCTGCGCGGTCGCGAGATCGCCATGATCTACCAAGACGCGCTCTCCTCCTTGAACCCCTCCATGCTCATCAAGTCCCAGATGAAGCAGCTCACCAAGCGCGGCGGCACCCGCAGCGCCGAGGAGCTTCTGGAGCTGGTGGGCCTCGACCCGAAGCGCACGCTTGATTCCTACCCGCACGAGCTTTCCGGCGGCCAGCGCCAGCGCGTGCTCATCGCCATGGCGCTCACCCGCGACCCGAAGGTCATCATCGCCGACGAGCCCACCACGGCCCTTGACGTGACCGTGCAGAAGCAGGTTATCGACCTGCTGAACAAGCTGCAGAAGGAACTGGGCTTCGCGATGGTGTTCGTGAGCCACGACCTGGCGCTTGTGGCCGAGGTGGCCAACTCCATCACGGTCATGTATGCCGGCCAAGTGGTGGAGCAGGGGCCGGTTTCGGACATCCTGTGCCACCCCGTGCACGAGTACACGCGCGGCCTTCTGGGCTCGGTGCTGTCCATCGAGGCCGGCGGCGCCCGCCTGCATCAGGTTCCGGGCAGCGTTCCCAGCCCGAAGGACTTCCCCGCAGGCGATCGCTTCACGCCGCGCTCGAGCCACCCCGACAAGGTGTCGCAGCTGCGCCCCGTGCTCAAGCGCGTCGAGAGCACCGACCACTACTACGCCGAGCTGCCTGACAGCGAGCTCAAGCGCCTCGGCATCAAACCGTACGTTCCAGGAGGTGTGCTGCTATGAGCGAGGTCGAAACGAACGCGGCGGCCGCTGCGGCGCCCGCATCCGACGGGCAGACCCCCATCATCTTCCTTGACGACATCCGCGTGACGTTCAAGACGCGCACGGGTTCCATCCTGCATCCGAACAAGGTGCAGGCGGTGCGAGGGCTGACGCTCAAGCTCATGCCCGGGCAGACCCTCGGCATCGTGGGCGAGTCCGGCTGCGGCAAGTCCACCACGGCCAACGTGATGTGCGGCCTGCAGCAGCCCACGTCGGGCAAGGTGTATTTCAAGGGCGAGGACGTGACGAAGCGCTCGGCTGCGCAAAGGCGCCTGATCGGCCGCGTGATCTCCGTGGTGTTCCAGGATCCGGCTACGGCGCTCAACGCCCGCATGTCGGTGCGCGACCAGCTGCTCGACCCGATGCTCGTGCACAAGGTGGGCGACAAGAGCTCGCGTGAGCGGCGCGTCCACGACCTCATCGAGATGGTGGGCCTGCCCGAGTCGGTGCTCGACGCGCTGCCGGGCCAGATGTCCGGCGGCCAGCGCCAGCGCGTCGCCATCGCGCGCGCCCTGGCTCTCGAACCCGACGCCATCATCGCCGACGAGCCCACGAGCGCCCTTGACGTGTCCGTGCGCGCGCAGATTCTGAACCTGCTCATGGACCTCAAGAAGGACCTGGGCTTGTCGATGGTGTTCATCAGCCACGACATCCAGACGGTGCGCTACATCTCCGACGAGATCATCGTCATGAACGGCGGTCAGGCCGTCGAGCGCGGCACCGCCAAAGAGGTGTTCGAGAACCCCAAGGACGACTACACGCGCCTGCTTCTGGGCGCGGCGCCGTCACTGCTCCATCCCGACCTGGGCAAGTAGACGCTGCCCAGAGCGAGGCTCGACGGGGCCCCGGCATTGCGCCGGGGCCCCGTCCTTTTCAGGGCGGGTGTCCGGGGCGGGCCGCTTGCCGATGGGCGCGGCCGCGCCACGGGAAGGGGAGCGTGCTCGCTGGTATCATGGAAACCGTGTTTTTCCGAACCAGGCGAAGAGCTTCGATCGAGAGAGGGAGGTCGGAGCCTGTCGGGATGTCAGCGTCGCACGACGGTTCGCGTCGTCGTCTGCGCGCCCGGCCGGGTCGCGATTCCCCTCGAAGGAGAGGAACATGACGAGAGAATTCAAATCGATGGACGGCAACAACGCCGCAGCCTACGTCTCCTATGCGTTCACCGAGGTGGCGGGCATCTATCCCATCACCCCGTCGAGCCCCATGGCCGATTTCGTCGACCAGTGGTCGGCAGCCGGCAAGAAGAACATCTTCGGCACCACGGTGAAGGTGTGCGAGATGCAGTCCGAGGGCGGCGCGGCCGGCGCCGTGCACGGCTCGCTTGCTGCAGGCGCGCTCACCACCACCTACACCGCCTCGCAGGGCCTGCTCCTCATGATCCCCAACATGTACAAGATTGCCGCCGAGATGCTGCCCACGGTGTTCCACGTGAGCGCTCGCACGGTGGCCACGCAGGCGCTGTCCATCTTCGGCGATCACTCCGACGTCATGGCCTGCCGCCAAACCGGCTTCGCCATGCTCGCCGAGACGAACGTGCAGGAGGTCATGGACCTCTCCGCCGTGGCGCACCTCGCCGCCATCAAGGGGCGCGTCCCGTTCATCAACTTCTTCGACGGCTTCCGCACCTCCCACGAGGTGCAGAAGATCGCCGTGTGGGACTACGACGACCTGGCCGAGATGTGCGACATGGAGGCCGTGCGCGCCTTCCGCGAGCACGCGCTCAACCCCGAGCGGCCGGCCATGCGCGGCAGCCACGAGAACGGCGACATCTTCTTCCAGCATCGCGAGGCGTGCAACGGCGTCTACGACGCGCTGCCGGCGGTGGTGGAGGACTACATGGCCCAGGTGAACGCCAAGCTGGGCACGGACTACCAGCTGTTCAACTACTACGGCGCGCCCGACGCCGACCGCGTGATCGTGGCCATGGGCTCGTTCTGCGACGTGGTGGAGGAGGTCGTTGACTACCTGAACGCGCAGGGCCAGAAGGTGGGCCTGGTGAAGGTGCGCCTGTACCGTCCGTTCGTGTCGGCGAAGTTCGCAGAGGCGCTGCCCGCCACCGTGCGCAAGGTCGCCGTCATGGACCGCACGAAGGAACCCGGCGCGCTTGGCGAGCCGCTGTACATGGACGTGGTGAACGCGCTTGCGCACGAGGGTCGCGAGGACCTTATCGTGGTGGGCGGCCGTTACGGCCTGGCCTCCAAGGACACCCCGCCCTCGTCGGTGTTCGCCATCTACACGGAGCTGGAGAAGGACGAGCCGCGCCGCGAGTTCACGGTGGGCATTGTGGACGACGTGACGAACCTGTCCCTGCCCGAGGACCCTGCCTGCCCGAACACGGCTTCCGAAGGCACCATCGAGTGCAAGTTCTGGGGCTTGGGCGGCGACGGAACGGTGGGCGCGAACAAGAACTCCATCAAGATCATCTGCGACCACACCGACAAGTACGTGCAGGCCTACTTCCAGTACGACTCGAAGAAGACCGGCGGCGTGACCATCAGCCACCTGCGCTTCGGCGACTCGCCCATCCGCAGCACCTATTATGTGAACAAGGCCGATTTCGTGGCCTGCCACAACCCCTCGTACGTGACCAAGAACTTCCGCATGGTCAACGATGTGAAACCGGGCGGCACTTATCTGATCAACTGCCAGTGGACGCCCGAGGAGCTTGAGCACCATCTGAGCGCCGAGGCGAAGCGCTACATCGCCGCCAACGACATCAAACTCTACACCATCAACGCCATCGATCTGGCGGCCGAGATCGGCATGGGCAAGCGCACGAACACCATCCTGCAATCGGCGTTCTTCACACTGGCGGGCGTCATGCCGCAGGATGACGCCATCCGCTACATGAAGGACGCGGCCACGAAGTCCTACCTGAAGAAGGGCCAGGACGTGGTGGACATGAACCACCGCGCCATCGACGCGGGCGCCACGGCGTTCACACAGATCGAGGTGCCGGCCTCGTGGGCGGATGCCGCCGACACCGGCGCGCAGGCCGCCTTCGAGGGGCGCCCCGAGGTGGTCGAGCAGGTCGTGGGCATCATGGAGCCGGTGGGTCGCATGGACGGCGACCGCCTGCCCGTGTCCGCGTTCGTCAATCATGTTGACGGCCAGTTCGAGCTGGGCGCGGCCGCCTACGAGAAGCGCGGCGTGGCTGTGAGCGTGCCCGCTTGGGACGCCTCCACCTGCATCCAGTGCAACCAGTGCGCCTTCGTGTGCCCGCACGCCACCATCCGCCCCTTCGCCCTCACCGAGGCCGAGGCCGCCGCAGCCCCCGCCGCCGCGACGCTTGTGCCGGCCAAGGGCAAGGCCGCAGCCGGCATGCAGTACACGCTGGCCGTCTCGCCGCTTGACTGCATGGGCTGCGGCGTGTGCGTGAACGTGTGCCCCTCCGATTCGCTGACCATGGCGCCCGCCGAGGGCCAGCTGGCCCAGCAGGAGGTGTTCGACTACTGCGTGGCCAAGGTGTCCGACAAGCCCGAGCTTGGGGACGCCACGGTCAAGGGCAGCCAGTTCAAGCAGCCGCTGCTCGAGTTCTCCGGCGCGTGCGCGGGCTGCGCCGAGACGGCGTACGCGAAGCTGGTCACGCAGCTGTTCGGCGACCGCATGTTCATCACCAACGCCACCGGCTGCTCGTCCATCTGGGGCGGCCCGGCGGCCACCTCTCCCTACACGGTGAACAAGGACGGTCGCGGCCCGGCGTGGTCGAACTCGCTCTTTGAGGACAACGCCGAGCATGGCCTGGGCATGCTGCTTGGCCACGAGGCGGTGCGCACGCGCCTTATGGGCAAGCTGGAGGAGATGGCCGCCAGCGACAAGACGCCCGAGGGCACCAAAGAGCTCATCGCCGCCTACCTGGAGTCCGCAGCCGACGGAGAGGCCAACGCCGCAGCTGCGAAGGCGCTTGTCCCGGCCCTTGAATCCGCTGCGGCCGACGGTTGCCCGGTGGCGCCTGAGATCCTGGAGAACAAAGACTACCTGGCTAAGAAGTCCGTGTGGATCTTCGGCGGCGACGGCTGGGCCTACGACATCGGCTACGGCGGCCTCGACCACGTGCTGGCCTCCGGCGAGGACGTGAACGTGTTCGTGTTCGACACCGAGGTGTACTCCAACACCGGCGGCCAGGCGTCGAAGGCGTCCAACATCGGCCAGGTGGCCCAGTTTGCGGCTTCGGGCAAGGACGTCAAGAAGAAGAGCCTCACCGAGATCGCCATGGCCTACGGCTACGTGTACGTGGCGCAGGTGGCCATGGGCGCCAAGCCGGCGCAGACCATCAAGGCCATCGCCGAGGCCGAGGCGTATCCGGGGCCGTCGCTTATCATTGGCTACTCGCCGTGCGAGATGCACTCCATCAAAGGCGGCATGGCCAACTGCCAAGACGAGATGAAAAAGGCCGTGGACTGCGGTTACTGGAACCTGTTCCGCTACAATCCGGCGGCGCCGGCCGGCAAGAAGTTCACGCTCGACTCCAAGGAGCCGGCGGGCGGCTACCGGGAGTTCCTTATGAACGAGGCGCGCTACAGCCGCCTGACGCGCGAGTTCCCCGAGCGCGCCGCGGAGCTGTTCGAGCGCAACGAGAAAGCCGCGATGGACCGCTACGAGCATCTGGTGAAGCTCAAGGACCTCTACGCCGACGCGTAGCGCCCTGCGCTTTCGGTTCCTGATCGCAAACCGCATGGGAAGGCCCCGGATCGCCGGGGCCTTCCCTTTTTTGCCTGCGAGGCTGCTTGGCGCCCTTGGCCGCGCCTTGCGAGGATTGGCAGCCGCCCCTAAAACGAGCTGCGGGCGCGTCCCCGCACCTTGGCGCGCACCTCGGCGGCCACGCGGGCGGATTCAGAGCGCAGCTCCTGAAGGTCGAGATCCCCCAAGGGCTCGGGGCGGCCTGAGCGGGGGAAAGCCTGCCGCCCGTGCAGCGCCTCCGGGCTTGGATGCACGCATATCTCGCAGATGAGCAAACGGAGCCGCTTCGCGCGGGATGCAACGGTGTCGCCGAAGCGCGCGATGATCTTCCGCACGCCCTCCAGATGCGCGGCGTCGACGTAGAGGTGGCAGCGATAGCGCTGCGCGCTGTGGGAGGCGTTCTTGTTGAACCTCGCCTCGGTCAAAGCGGCGCCCTCCACCTTCTCGAGCACCGCCCAGGCGTGCTCGATGTCGGGAAACGACAAGCAGAACGCGCGCTTGAGGATCTCCAGCAGATCGGATTGGTCCGCGCCCGCCCTGCTGCCTTCGGCGGGCTTCGCGCGGCGGCAAAACGGGTCGTCGGGCGGCGTTTGCCCGAAGAAGTTGGCCGTGCGCTCAACAGCGTTGGGGTAGAGGTGGCGGTCCTTCATGTCGTACATGGCGGGATGGTCGCGCACCTCGTCGACGTGCATGCCCTCCTGGGCGAGGGCGAGCTTGAGCAGCTCGCGGCGGGCGTTGATCTCCGACCTGGCGTGGGAGTTGTCAAGGTAGACGCCGAGCACCACGGGGTCCTTGTCCTTGCCGCGCCCTTTGCGCGGCGCCTTGTCTTTGGCCACGTAGAGCGCGTTGACGTGGGCGAGCAGGTAGGCGGCGACGTCGGGGTTTTCGGGCCAGGTTCTGATGACGGCGTTTTTGAACCGCTGGTTGTTCTGGGCTATGCGCAGCTCCTTCGCCGCGTCGGCGTTGAGCGCGGCAAGGAGGTTCGACACCCCCGTGGCGATGCTCTCCATGCGCCTTCGCCCTCCTTATCCCAGAAGCTTTTCCGCGTAGGCCAGCTTCACGCAGACGACGAACGCGTCCAGGGCCTCTTCAAGCTCCTCGATGGGGGGCAGGGAAGGGGCGATGCGGATGTTGGAGTCGCGCGGATCCAACCCGTAGGGGTAGGTTGCGCCGGCGCGGGTCAAGGTGACGCCGGCCTCCTTCGCCAGGGCCACGATGCGCTTGGCGCAGCCGTCCGGGGCGTCGAACGACACGAAGTAACCGCCTCGCGGCGTGCTCCACGAGCATCCTCCCACCTCGGCCAGCCCCTCCTGAAGCTTGGCGTCCACCAGTTCGAACTTCGGGCGCAGGATGGCGGCGTGCTTGGACATGTGCGCCGCAATCCCCTCGGCGTCGCGCAAAAAGCGCACGTGGCGCAGCTGGTTGAGCTTGTCGTGGCCGATGGTTTGCGCGCTCATGCGCCTTTTGGCCTCGGCGAGGTTCGCGGGGCTTGAGGCCATCGCCGAGATGCCCGCGCCGGGAAAGGTGATCTTTGAGGTGGAGGCGAATTTGAACGGGCGGTCGGGGGTGCCGGCCTCCCGGCATGCGGCGGCGATGTCGAGCAGCCGGTCCTGTTCGGCCTCTTCGTCGAACAGATGGTGCACGCCGTAGGCGTTGTCCCAGAAGATGCGGAAGTCCTCGGCGGCGCATTCCATGGCGGCCAGGCGGCGCACCGTCTTGTCGGAATAGGTGGCGCCGGTGGGGTTGGCGTACTTCGGCACGCACCAGATGCCCTTCACGGACACATCGGAGGCAACGATGCGCTCCACCTCGTCCATGTCGGGCCCCTCGGCGGTCATGGGCACGGGGATCATCTGGATACCGAACTCCTCGGTTACGGCGAAGTGCCGGTCGTATCCGGGGGAGGGGCAGATCCACTTCACCGAATCAAGCTCGCACCACGGCGCGGAGTCCAGCGTGCCGAACATCCAGCAACGCGCCATGGCGTCGTACATGGCGTTGAGGCTTGCGTTGCCGAGCACGATCACGTTGTCAGGCTCGTCGTCCAGCAGGACGGCCATGAGCTTTTTGGCCTCGGGCAGGCCGTCGACCACGCCGTAGTTGCGGCAGTCGGTGCCGTTGGCGGCCGCGCACTCCTCAAGCGAGGTCACGGCCGAAAGCAGGGGCATGCTGAGGTCGAGCTGCGCCTTCGAGGGCTTGCCGCGCGCCATGTTGAGCGCAAGCCCCCGCGCTTTGATGGCGGCGTGCTCCTCCTCCAGGCGGTCCTTGATCTTTTGGAGCTCTTCGTGGCCTCGTTGTGCGTACGCCGTCATAGCGCGTCCTTCCGTGTCCGCTTTCGGTTGCGATGCTCTACAGTATAAGGTAAGCGCGGCCTGCCACGCCCGAAGAGGCGCGTCCCGGCGAATAGTCGCCCCCGCGCGTCCGGTTATGGCGTATAATCCGCTCGTCTTACGTGCGCCGTTTCGGCAAGGCAGGGAAAGGGGGAGCACGTGGCTTCCAACGACTTTCTGGTCGTTTTGGCGATGCTCATATACTTCATCGTCGTTTTGACCATCGGCTTCGTGTACGCGAAGCGCTCCAATTCGTCCACCGCCGAGTACTTCTTGGGAGGGCGGGGCGTCGGCCCGTGGCTGACGGCTCTGTCGGCCGAGGCGTCGGACATGTCGGGTTACCTGCTCATGGGCCTTCCGGGCGTGGCGTACTTCACCGGGGCGTCGGACGCCATGTGGACGGCCATCGGCCTGGCCATCGGGACGTACCTCAACTGGAAGCTCGTCGCCGAGCGCCTGCGCCGCTACTCGGTGGTGGCGGGGGACTCCATCACCCTGCCCGAGTTCTTCAGCAAGCGCTTCCACGACCATAAGAACATCGTCTCCACGGTGGCGGCGGTCATCATCATGGTGTTTTTCTGCGTGTACGTGGGCAGCTGCTTCGTCACATGCGGCAAGCTGTTCAACACGCTGTTCGGGCTGGACTACGCCACCATGATGGTGCTCGGCGCCATCGTCGTGTTCCTGTACACGCTCGTGGGCGGCTACCTGTCCGTGGTGGCCACCGACTTCGTCCAAGGCTGCCTTATGTTCTTCGCCCTGGCGGTGGTGGTCGTGGGCAGCGTGACCGCGGCGGGCGGCGTGGAGAACACCGTGGCGGTGCTGCAGGCCATCCCCGGCTTTTTGAGCGGCACCCAAATAGCCGTCCCGGTGCTCGACAGCGCGGGGGCCCAGGTGATGGAAGGCGGCGCCCAGTTCGCCGGACCCGCCGAGTACGGCCTGCTCAGCATTGTGTCCATGCTGGCATGGGGCCTGGGGTACTTCGGCATGCCGCATGTGCTCGTGCGCTTCATGGGCATCCGCAGCGCCACCGAGATCAAGCGCTCGCGCCACATCGCCGTGGTGTGGGTGGTCATCTCGCTGTTCTGCGCCGTGGCCATCGGCCTGGCCGGACGCGCCCTCATCCCCACGCAGTTCGGCACGCAGGCTTCCGCCGAGAACGTGTTCGTCGTGCTCTCGCAGATGCTGCTCCCGTCGTTTCTGTGCGGCGTGGTGGTGTCGGGCATCCTGGCGGCGTCCATGAGCTCGTCGTCGTCTTACCTGCTGATCGCCGGTTCGTCGGTGGCGGAGAACATCTTCCGCGGCGTCATCAAGCGCGACGCCACCGACCGGCAGGTCATGATTGTGGCGCGCCTAACGCTCATCGCGGTGTTCCTGTTCGGCATCTTCGTCGCCTACGACGAGAACTCGTCCATCTTCGGCGTGGTGTCCTACGCCTGGGCGGGGCTGGGCGCCTCGTTCGGGCCGCTCATGCTGTGCAGCCTGTACTGGCGCCGCACCACCATGCAGGGCGCCCTCGCGGGCATGGTGGCCGGAACGGCGACGGTGCTCGTGTGGCACAATCTGGTGAAGCCGCTCGGCGGCGTGTTCGGCATCTACGAGCTGCTGCCCGCGTTTTTGGTGGCGCTGCTCGCCATCGTCGTGGTGTCCAAGCTCACGCCCGCGCCGTCGGAAGAGGTCCTGCACGAGTTCGACCATTACATGGACGCGAGCGACGCGAAGTAGAGGCTCGGTTTTTGCGTGCGGCCCTCGGCGGCCCCGTCCTCTTTCGGGAGGGCGGGGCCGCCACTACATGTAGACCGGCGTCCACAACCGGTGGTGTGCGGCGTTTTCCCAGATGGAAAGCCTATTCATTGGCTCTCAAATGGTTTGGGGGAGCCGGGTTGGGCGTTGTCGGCATCATGAGCAGGGCTTATGAAACGCCTCCACACCGCTTTTTGTTCATCGGGGCAAACGTGGTATCATGCGTTCAGCTTTTGCCCGTACGTACCACGTGCTCAATCTAGGAGGCTTTCGCATGAGCGAGCATATAATCGGAATAGACAGGCGAGCGTTCATCAGCGGTGCCGCAGCGATCGGCGCCCTTTCTTTGGTAGCCCCGTCCACCGCGTTCGGAGAGACGGCTGCGGAGAAGCAGGCCGAAGCAGACGCCGTCCGCAACCAGCTGATAGGGTTGCAGGCC
>NZ_CBDTNW010000091.1:0-2853 GCF_965361815.1 Rubneribacter sp. | reverse complement strand
GCCGGCCGACATGTTCGGCAAGGTCATGTCCATTCCCGACGAGCTCATGGTGAAGTACTACCGCCTGGCCTCGGCGCTGCCGGTGGGCGAGATCGACGAGATCGAGCGGGGCCTTGCCGCCGACGAGCTGCATCCCAACAAGGTGAAGCGTGCTCTCGCGCGCAACATTGTGGCCGCCTATCACGACAAGGCGGCTGCCCAGGCGGCCGAGGAGCAGTTCGACCTCGTGTTCAAGCAGCACGCCGTGCCCGACGACATCCCCGAGTTCGCAGCCGACCTCTCGCCCAACGACGAAGGCAAGGTCTATTTGGCGAAGCTGCTGGCCGACGCGGGCTTGGCCGCAAGCGCCGGCGAGGCGCGTCGCCTCATCGACGGCGGTGGCGTGAAGGTGAACGGCGAGGCGCTGCCCGCTAAGTCCTACAACGTCGATCCAGCGCTGCTCGCAGGCGCCACGCTCCAAGTGGGCAGGCGCAAGTTCGTAAAGCTCGTCTAGCGGCTCCTGTCGGGCGGCCTCGGCCGCCCGAATTTTTTCAAAATCGTCGCAAGGATCCGCCTCGCCCGTTCGTGTTGTAAGCGAAGGCGAAAAGAGAGGATCCCAGGAGGGCCACCATGAAAAAGACGATAGCCATCGTGCTTGCATCCGCGCTCGCGCTGTTCGCGCTTCCCGCTCTGGCGTTCGCCGCCAACGCGGCGGGGTTCGCCCCGCAGGGGCGCGATGGCGCCCAGGTGCAGACGGCGCTTCCCGCGACCGGCGGATGTCCCGGTTATGCCGACGCGGACGGCGACGGCGTGTGCGACAACCGCGCGGTAGGCGCCTCGCAAGGTTGCCCGGGATACGCTGATGCGGACGGCGACGGCGTCTGCGACGCATGCGGCAACGCGGGCGTCGCATGCGACGGCTATGTTGACAACGATGGCGACGGCGTGTGCGACGCGTACGAAAGCGGCGCCTGTCCGGGCGCGGCCGGTCAAGGGCGCGGCCAGGGCTGCGGCGGACTCGGCGTCGGCCAAGGGCGCGGCTGCGGCGGGCACGGCGCGTGCTGGAACCGTTAGGCGCCCTTCTCCCAGCGGGTTGGACATGCGCGCAAGCGAGGATATAGAAGACGCCATGGAGCGGCATGCGGACGCCGTCTGGCGCGTCTGCGTGCTCTACTTCCGCTCCCACGCCGACGCCCAGGACGCGTTCCAGGATGCGTTTCTCAAGTACGCGCTTGCCGACCAGGTGGTTTTCAACGGCGACGAGCATCGCAAGGCATGGCTTGTCCGCGTGGCGGCCAACGTGTGCAAAGACATGCTCAAAGCGGCGTCGCGCAGGGTCGCCCCGCTTGACGAGGCGGACTGCGCCGAGCATCTGGCCTCGTGCGATCCCGCTTCCCAGCCCGCCTCGTTCTCGAGCGAGGTGGTGGATGCCATGAGGTCGCTCGACGATCCTCCGCGCACCCCGCTGTACCTTTCCCTGTACGAGGGGTACAGCGCTCCCGAGATAGCTCGCATGGTGGATGCCCCTGTCAACACGGTCTATTCGTGGATCGCGCGCGGGAAGCGGCAGCTGAAGGAGGTCTTGTCGTGAACGACCTGCAAAACCGCGTGCACCAAGCGTTCGACCAGGTGAAAGCTCCGGCCGATGTCAAGTTTGGCGCTTTGGCCCGCATAGAGGCCGCAAGGTCCGCGGCTGCGGAGGCGAGCGCCCCCTCCTCGGCCCGATCCTATTTTGATGGCCACGCCTCCCGGCTCGAAGGGTCGCCCGCTTGCAAGCGGGACGGCGCGTCGCGCCGCTTGCGCATGCTGCGGCTTCGTCCCGTCGCGGCGCTGGCCGCCTGCCTCGTCCTTGCCGTCGCCTGCTTGGGCGCCTGGCGGATCTACGAGCAGCCTACCGCATACGTGGGAGTTGACGTCAACCCCTCCCTGGAGCTTGCCGTGAACCGATTCGGCATCGTGGTGGAGGCGAAGGGACTCAATGAGGACGGTTCCTCCCTGTTGGAGGCCGTGCCCTTAAGCCATCGCAGCTACCAAGACGCGCTCGGGGCCCTTGCTGCGAGCGACGCCTTCTCTTCCTATGTTGGCGAGGACTCTTTCGTGGAGATCAGCGTCACGGCGGACGACGAGCGACAGGCTCAGAGCCTGAGATCGCAAAGCGATCAAACCCTCTCGTCCCTTCCTTGCGGCGGTGCGTGCGCCATCGTCGATGAGCAGACGCGCGTTGCCGCTTCCGCAGCGGGCATGGGGGTTGGGCGCTATCGGGCCGCGTGCGAGCTTATGGAGCTTGACCCCGACGCAACGCTCGAGGAGTGCGCGCAGCTCAGCATGCGCGAGCTGCGCGACCGCATAGCCGCATGCGGGGGAGAAGGGGACGGCGGGAAGCACGGATACGGGAAGCGCTCGTCGGAGGGCGAGTCCGCGATTGGGCCCGGCTGCGGAAACGGCGGCGGTCGCGGGCGAGGGGCGGTATAGCCCCGCAGGCCGCATGCTCGTCACGGGCAAGACCGGTTGCACGAGCAGGGGGCGGGTCGCGTCCTGCTCCTGCTTGCGATCCGCCCCCCTTTCCCACTGCAACCTTGCTGTTTGAGCTTGCTGGGTCTCGCCGGAATGCTCGGTGCGGCAAAAAACTTCAAGAAATTTGAAATTTACTGTTGCGTTGCCTGGATCTTACGGGTATTATACAAAACCCGCGCTTGAGGAGGGCGCGAGTCGCTACCAAAGCGACCAGGAAAAATGCTCCTTGCGCGCTCGGCGGCGCCGGGCGCGGCGGGAACCTTGAAGACCGGGTACTGGGAAGCAAGCGCGCGATCGTGCGAGAAGAGCTTCCCCCCTCCCCTCACCTGAAAATCCACTCATCTTTTTTTTCTTTTCACA
>NZ_CBDTNW010000090.1:0-3403 GCF_965361815.1 Rubneribacter sp. | reverse complement strand
TTGTAGGCGCCATCGCCCTGCGCGTCGTGTTCTACGAGCTGGGGCTCAGCGTCTTCACGTTCTACTAGCGACCCGGCCCCCCGCGGCGGGCCGGCCGCCGCAGGCACGAGGGGACGGCCGGGCCTCCTCCCGTCCCTCCCCCTGCGGGGGGCCGGCCCCGGCCGAAGGGCCGCCCCGCGCGCCCGACCCGCGGCCTCTCCGCCGGGCCGTCCGCCGATGCGGGCTGGGCGCTTCCGCAGGTTGGTCACAAAACGCGCCCTATGGCGCTCCGGGCGCCCGATCCGGCGCGCCGGCGGTCCGCGCGATTTCCGCGACCTGGGGATTCTCCGGGCGCGAGGGGCGCCGAGGGCGCGAAACCGGCTCCGCGCGTGCCACAGGGCGCGGTTTGTGACCAACCCGCAGATGCCGCCCCTCCGCACGCCCCGGCGCTCCGCGCCCTCCCTCCCGGCGCCCCGGCCCGCACGCTCCTGAGCGCCTCGCGCGGGCGCGGCCTCCCTCCCCGAACCCCCCTTGCAAACGGGAGGCCGCCTCCGCGCGGGGCGCCCGGAGCAGAGGCGTCGAGCTTGCCCTTCCGCAGGGCGCTCAAGCGCGTCAAGCGCTCTCGAAGGCGCCTGGCGCGTCAAGCACCTCTTCTCTCGGCAAGGCGCCTGGATGCGTTGAGTTCGCTTTCGGCAGCGTGCCCGGGTGCGGCTAGCTCGTTCTCGCTAGGGGTGTCTGGATACGTTGAGCTTGCCTCTGGTGGGCGTTCGGCGTGCTTGCCTCGTCGTCGCAGCGCACGCCAAAATCTGCTACGAAATCGGGTTCTCTCTGCTAAACCGCCGTTGGCGCGGGTGCTGCAGGCGGCGGTCTGGCAGACCTGTTCGTAGGTTGGCCACAAACTGCGCCCTATGGCACGCGTGAACCCGGTTTCGCATCCTTCACGCCCTCCGCATCCGGAGAAACCCCAGTTCGTGAGAATCGCGCGGTCCGCCGGCTCGCCGGATCGGCCGTCCGGAGTGCCACAGGGCGCTGTTTGCGGCCAACCCGTGGGCGCTTGGGCGGTTCGCGTGCAGCGATCCGAACCGGCCCATGTCGACGGCGGCTTAGCAGAGAGGTGGGAGGCCCTTCGCCGAAGCGCCTCCGATGAGGTTTGTGTCAACGGTGTCTAGCAGAGAAAGGACTCCGTCCGCCGAATTGCCGCTGAAGTGGGCCGGGCCGGTTGCAATGACGCGTTGCGGCATACGCGGGCGGACGAGCGGCCGGCCCGCTCGCAGCTGCGCGGAACGAGCAGGAGGGCGTCCCTCTGTGCGAGGGCGGGCAGGGAGCAGCCCCTCGCCGGGGCGGCCTTCGGCTGCGCGCCTGCTGATCGGAGATCCTATGGGGCGGTGCTGTGCTTGGGGCGGAACAGGGAGTCAAGGCAGACGCCCTCGTGCTCGAGCAACCATATCTTCTTGTCGATGCCGCCGGCGTAGCCGGTGAGGCTTCCGTTGGTGCCGACCACGCGATGGCAGGGGATGATGAGCGAGATGGAGTTGTGGCCCACCGCACCGCCGACGGCTTGGGCGGACATGTGCGCAAGGCCCCGCTCGGCGGCCACCTGCGCGGCAATCTGGCCGTAGGTCATCGTCTGCCCGTAGGGGATGGAGAGCATGACGTTCCAGACGGCCTTCCTGAAATCGGAGCAGAGCATGGCGATAGGCGGTGTGAAATCGGGTTCTGCACCGTCGAAGTACACGTCGAGCCATCGCCTCGTTTCGGCGAACACCGGTAGGTCTTGATGCTCGTGAGCGTCGTCAAGCGTGTCGGCGAAGTACTTCTGCCCGTCGAACCACAGTCCTGTGAGCGCCTCCCCGTCGCTTGCGAGGGTGATTCCTCCTATCGGCGACTCGTACTGATCCGTGTAATGCACTGCTGCTCTCCGTTCGTCGTCTGGCTGCGTCTGAGGACCTTACACGAAACATCGTATGCGAACTGATGTTTCATAGATGCATTCTAACATGGATCGACGGAAAGCGAAACGTTCGGGCGCGTCCGAGCGGCCGTGCGGCCATGCGCGTCCGGATGGCCGCGGCGCTTCCGGACGGCTGTGCGCGTCCGGGCAGTCGTTGGGGGGCGCGCGGCGGGCGAGGAGGGCGGACGCCCGGCGGGTGAAGGGTCGGGCGCACGGCGGCCGCGCAACGGGCGCAACGGGCGGCACCCGTCCGTCCTGCGCGTTCCGGCGGCGCAACGGTTGCGCAACGGGTGCAGGTGGCGCGGGCGTCGACGGCTCGGAAGGCCGACAATGACCGGATACGTGAAAGCCCGGCCGCCGCGCCCGGATGCGGAGGCCCGCGTCGAAAGGATTCGCCATGCCCGCCTCCATCCACCCCCCGCTGCACCTGAACGTCGTCCTTGACGAGAGAAGCTATCGCGCCGACGGCGGCCGGATGGCGCGCCGTTTCGCGGCCGTCGCCCCCGCCGAGGTGGTGCGTGCGGACAAGGGCTCGCAGCGGGCGAACGTCCTGCGCTTCGACGTGGGCGGCGATGCGGCGACAAGCGGAATCGATCTTGACCCGCTATGGAAAGACGCGGTCGCCTCCTGGCTCGATGAGACGTTCGCCGAGGCGAGCGCTCTTGTGGCGCGCGAGAACGACGCCCGGCGCAGAAACGGCGAGCCGCCGGTGCGGCTCGCCTGGGCCGAGGTGAGGTTCGGGACCGAGCCGGTCATCGCCGTTCGCATGAGGGACTCGGCCATTCCCGTCGAGGCGGCCGGGTTCGTCGCGCGCGCCCGTGCGCTGCTGCTGGCAGGCGCCTTCGGCCCCGATCCCGTGGCGGCCATCCGCATGCCCGCGTGCGCGAGCATCGCGGCGCAGCGGGCCGATGCGGATCGGAAGGGCGTGGCGGCCGGGGATGCCGGCGGGTCGCTCGAAGATCTGCGCGCCGTTGCGCGGGAGGAGCGTGCCGCATCGTCGGCTCGCGACATCGTGCGGGCGGTTGAGGAGGCGGCCGGCATCGGCAGCGGGCAGGACGCTTGGGCTGTTGGCGAGGCCGCTCGCAACGCGCCTACGCGCTCGGAGATAGATGCGGCGCTCGCCGAGGCCGAGGACGCGCTTCGCCAAGGCGACGACCCGACTGGTGCGGCCCCTCCCTCCGAGGAGCGTCCCCGCCCTTCGTCCGTCGCGGCCGATCGCGATGCCGAGGCGTGCGCGCGTGCGGACGAGGACGTTCCCGAGAGCCTCGACTACCGCGTGTGGAACGTGGCCTACGCCGACGGCACGTCGGTGCGCTACGACTCCGTCCTCGGCGAGGCGCTCCTCGACTAACGCGCGACGGCTTGCGGTCACAGCTGCCGCACCATGTCCACGATCTCCCTGCGCGCGTGAACGCCGAGCTTCGCCGCAGGGGCGCGGAGCTCGGTTTGCCGAGGCCGCTAGACAAAAGCGGG
>NZ_CBDTNW010000089.1:0-15675 GCF_965361815.1 Rubneribacter sp. | reverse complement strand
CCGTCCTCTTGTGCCGTTTCTTTGCCAACAAAGCAAGCCGCCGCAGGGCGCTTCGGCGCCCGGCCTCGCCGTCCCGGGCGCTCGCCGCGCACCGCAGTGGGTCGGGTCCCCAGCGCTTTCGCGGCGATTTTGGGTGCCGGACGCTCCTCGCTGAGCTGCCACGCCAACCCGGACGCTTTGCAAGACCACGATTTGGGAGAAACATGTCGCTGCATCATTTCTTTCTTGAGGGGCAGGTGCTCGCCGAGGAGGCGGAGCCGGTGTTCCCGCTGCGCCTTGCGCCCGACGATGCGCGGCATGCGCGCGTGCTGCGGCTTGCGGCGGGCGAGCACGTGGCGGTGGTGGACGCCGCGCAGGACTACTTCGAGTGCGAGGTGGTGTCGTTCGACGACGCGCTGCCGCAGGTGCGCGTCGCGCGGCATCTGGATGCGCCTGGAGCATCGCCGCAGGTTGTGCTCGTGCAGGGCCTGGCGAAGGGCGACAAGATGGATATGGTCGTCCGTCACGCCACCGAGCTGGGCGTGGCGGCCTTCGTCCCGGCGGCCTGCGAGCGGTCGGTGGTGAGGCTCGACGCACGCAAGGCGGCTGCGCGGGCCGAGCGCTGGCGGTCCGTGGCCAAAAGCGCCGCCATGCAGTCGGGCCGCCGCGATGTGCCCGAGGTGCGCGATCCGCTCCCCCTTTCCGAGGCGTGCGCGCTTCTCTGCGGCGCCACGGCGGTGCTCGTGTGCTGGGAGGAGGCGCCGCAGACGGCGCGCATCGCCGACGCGATCGCTCGCGGCATGGACGCGTGCGCCGTGTCCGACCCCGCCGACGCGCGCATTGCCGTGGTGGTGGGTCCCGAAGGGGGCCTCACGCCTCGCGAGGTGGAGGAGCTGCTCGCGTGCAACCCGCGCGCGTCGCTCGTGTCGCTTGGCCCGTCCATCCTGCGCACCGAGACGGCGGGCATCGTGGCGCCGGCGCTCGTCCTTTACGAGCTGGGCGGCCTGGGGGCGGGGAGGCAAGCGTGAGGTTCGCCGTCGTCAACCTCGGCTGCAAGGTCAACCGCGTTGAGTCGGACGCTGCGGCGGCGCGGCTCTCGGCGGCCGGCTGGTCCGCCGCGCCCGAGGCCGAGGCGGATCTCGTGGTGGTCAACACCTGCACCGTCACAGGCGAGGCCGAGAAGAAGACGCGCAAAGCCGTGCGGCGTGCCCTGCGCGAAAGCCCTGCCGAAACGGTGCTCGTCACCGGATGCGCGGCAGCGCTCGATGCGGCGGCTTTCGAGGCGATGGATCCGCGCGTGCGCGTGGTGGGCAAGGCGGAGCTGGCGGATGCGCTCGACGAGCTTGCCGACGCGCCCTCCGCAAAGCCCGCTTTCGCGCCGCTGCCCACCGGTTCGCAGTTCCGCACGCGCGTGGGCGTCAAGGTGCAGGACGGTTGCGACAACGCGTGCACCTACTGCATCGTGCACGTGGCGCGCGGGCGCGCGACCAGCCGTCCGGCGGACGAGGTGGTGCGCGAATGCGCGGCGCTTGCACGCGAGGGCGTGCGCGAGGTCGTGCTCACGGGCATCAACCTAGGATCGTACCGGCACGACGGCGCCCGCCTTCCCGACCTGCTGGAGCGGCTTCTTAGGGAGACGGACGGCCTCGGCCCGCAGGGCGCGCCGCCATGTCGCTTCCGCATATCGAGCATCGAGCCGTGCGACGTTTCGCAGCGGCTCATGGAGCTTCTGGCTTGCGCCGAGGGGCGCGTCTGCCGCCACCTCCACCTGCCCTTGCAGTCCGGCAGCTCGAAGGTGCTGCGCGAAATGGCGCGCCCCTACGATGCGGCGGCCTATGGCGAACTGGTGCGGCGCCTGCGGCGTCAGGTGCCGGAAATCTCCCTCTCCACCGACATCATCGTAGGCTTTCCGGGCGAAACCGAGGCCGACTTCGCAGAGACGCTCGCCTTGGCGCGCTCGTGCGGCTTTTCCAAAATCCATGTGTTTCCCTACTCGATGCGGGAGGGCACGCCCGCATCCGCGCGCGCCGATCAGGTGCCCGCGTCCGTGAAGGCCGCCCGGGCTGCCAAGCTGCGCGCGCTCGCCGCCGAGCTGCGGTGCGCCGACCGCGCCCGGCGTGCCGGCGCGACCGAGCTTGCCCTGGTGGAGGACGCCGGCCGCGCCACAACCGAAAGCTACCATCAGGTGGATGCTCCGGCCGGCGCCTCTCCGGGGGATCTTGTTCCCCTGCGCCTCTAGCGCCCCTTCGCCACCGCAAGCCTCCCGAACCGCCCCTCGACCCTCTTGGCTACCGCTCTCTTTGACATGTTGCTCATGCCGTTATTTCAGATAGGGGAATTGGCAGGTGCTTTGTCAGACGAATACACGAAGTCGCATACGGAAATACCATGGCCTGCGATCAGGGGATTTCGTAACATCATTGCCCCCTCAGTGCCGCTTCGCCTGCTTGATTCGTTAAGCGACGAAGCCCTGGTGCATACCCTACCGATTCGGTAACGTCGGGGTTGCTCGGAGGGCGACATGGTACAATGTCGCGCATGACAGATCAGACGCAGATTACCCTCACCGTTCCGCGAAGCGTGGATATGGCGCTCGTCGTCGGATCGGGCGACGAGCTGCTCCGCATCGTGGAGGGCGCTTTCCAGGCGCGCATCATCGTGCGAGGGGATTCCATCGTGCTCGAAGGGGACCCCGTGGAGGTGCAGTCGCTCACGGCCCTGTTCTCGGAGCTCATCAAAACGGTGGAGGACGGGGGCGAGCCCGACCCGGGCTACGTGCGCCGCGCCATCGAGCTTCTGCGCTCGGCCGAGTTCAGCCCGCAGGCGCTGCGGGAGGACATCCTGCTCACCTACCGCGGACGGGCCATCCGCCCCAAGACGGCGGGGCAGAAGCGCTACGTGGACGCCATCCGCGACAACACCGTCACCTTCGGCATCGGGCCGGCGGGCACCGGCAAGACCTACCTGGCCATGGCCATGGCCGTGGCCGCACTCAAACGCACGAAGGTGGGCCGCGTCATCCTCACGCGCCCGGTGGTGGAGGCGGGGGAGAGCCTCGGCTTTTTGCCGGGAACGCTCACAGAGAAGGTGGACCCCTACATCCGCCCGCTCTACGACGCGCTGTTCGACATGACCGACATGAAGCGCGCGAGCCAGCTCATCGACAGCGGCGTCATCGAGATAGCCCCGCTCGCGTTCATGCGCGGGCGCACGCTCAACGACAGCTTCATCATCTTGGACGAGGCGCAGAACACCACGCCCGAGCAGATGAAGATGTTCCTCACAAGACTGGGGTTCGGTTCGAAGATGGTGGTGACCGGCGACGTGACGCAGCTCGACCTGCCGCACGGCGTCTCGGGCCTCAAGGGCGTGCAGCGCGTTCTCGGCGGCATCGACGGCATAGCGTTTTGCGAGTTCACCGGCAAGGACGTGGTACGCCACAGCCTGGTGGCGGCCATCGTCGCCGCCTACGACCGGGTGGGCGGGAAGGAATAGCCATGGATATACAGATCAACTACGACTACCGCAAAGACGAGCTTGAGAAGCTGCCGCTGCACGAGCTGACCCTGTTCGTGCTGGCGCGCGAGGGCAGGCCGGACAACACCGAGGTGTCCATCAGCTTCGTCACCGACGAGGCCATAGCCGAGCTCAACGAGCGCTACCGCCGCAAAGAGGGTCCCACCGACGTGCTGTCCTTCGAGTGCGACGGCGCCGAGGACGACCTTTCGGCCATGACGCTTGCGGAAAGCCCCGTCTACGAGCTGGGCGACGTGGTCATAGCGCCCGACGTGGCCGGACGGCAGACGCGCGAGTTCGACACCACCTTCGAGGAGGAGATCAGCCTTCTTCTGGTCCACGGGCTTTTGCACCTGTGCGGCTACGACCATATCGAAGACGATGAGGCCGAGGTCATGGAGGCGCGCGAGGCCGACATCCTCAGGGAGTGGGCGAGGCGCTGATGGGCGAAAGGGGCCGTGTCGTCGCGGCGGAGGAGGAGGGCGGGCCCGTCTCCCCCGGCTTCGTCCGCAACCAGGCGTCGAAGGACCGAAGCGCGCGCTTCACCTTGGCGCACGCCTTCTCGTGCGCATGGAGCGGGGTGGTCGTTTCCGTGCGCACCCAGCGCAACATGAAGATCCATCTGGCGGCGGCGGCCGTTGCCGTTGCGGCGGGCCTCGTTCTGGGGATAGACGCCGTTTCGTGGGCGGTCGTGACGCTGTGCATCGCCGCGGTCGTGTCGGCCGAGTGCCTGAACACGGCGCTGGAGTCGGTGGTTGACCTGGTGTCGCCCGAATACCATGAGCTGGCCGGCCGGGCAAAGGACGCCGCCGCGGGAGCGGTGCTCGTGCTGGCGGCCGCGTCGGTGGCGGTTGCGGCCTTCGTGTTCGTTCCGCGCCTCGCGGCGCTTTTGGCGCCGTGAGCGCCGTCGTTTCCCATCGTGTAGCAAGGAGTGTGGGCATGGACATGCCGAAGCAGTTCAAATCGGGGTTCGTCACGCTGGTGGGGCGCCCCAACGCAGGGAAATCGACCCTGCTCAACGCCATCATGGGCAAGAAGATCGCCATCACGTCGAACACGGCGCAGACCACGCGGCACCGCTTCCGGGCGGTTTACACCCAAGACGACTTCCAGATGATCATCGTGGACACGCCCGGCCTGCACAAGCCCCACGACGCGCTCGGCGAGGAGCTCAACGTCTCGGCGCTCAAGGCGCTCGAGGACGTGGACGTGGTGGCCATGCTCGTGGACTCGTCCAAGCCCATCGGTCGCGGCGACGAGTGGGTGGCCGCCCGCCTCGAGGCGTCGCGCGCCAAGAAGATCTGCGTGCTGTCCAAGACCGACATCGCCACCGCCGAGCAGATCTCTCGCCAGCGCGAGGCCGCCGAGCGCCTGGGGGCGTGGGACGCCATGGTGGCGCTGTCGTCCGAGACGGGCCGCAACGTGGACGCCTTCGTGGAGGAGGTCGTCTACCTTCTGCCCGAGGGTCCGGCGTGGTTCCCCGCCGACATGGAGACCGACCAGCCCATCGAGGTGGTGGTGGCCGAGTTCATCCGCGAGAAGATCCTGCGGACGTTCCGCGACGAGGTGCCGCACGCCATCGGCGTGCAGGTGGAGGAGATGGATTACGACCGCAAGAAGGACCTCCATCGCATCTTCGCGCGCATCTACGTGGAGCGCGACAGTCAGAAGGGCATCATCATCGGCAAGCAGGGCGCGGCCATCAAGCGCGTCGGCATCGAGGCGCGCGCCGACCTCGAGCAGCTTCTGGGCACGCGCGTGTACCTGGACTTGTCGGTCAAGGTGAAAAAGAACTGGCGGCGCGACGCGAGCCAGATCCGCCGGTTCGGCTACGGCGAGGGGGCGTGACGGGGGCGCTGGCAGGCGCCGGCAGCCCCTTTCGCCTCGCAGTTCTGCAGGAATTGTCGTGAACCGCGCGCCCGGCGCGTCTTGCGGTGCCGTCGGGCCCTTTTTCGGCTACAATCCTTTCGTACCGCCATCTGCGAGGAGTAAGCCAGCATGATCTGCCCCCATTGCCACTGCGACAATCGAGACGGAGCCAAGTTCTGCAACGAATGCGGGCGTCCGCTGACCGGGCCGGCCGCCGAGGTCGTGGAGGACGCGTTCGCTTTCGAGGAGCCGGAGGTTTCTGAGGACCGCGCGCTTGACGAGGAGCAGGGCGCGGAGGATCCCGCCGAGGAGGAGGGCTTCGCCGTTGAGCCGGAAGGATCGTCCCGCACGGGCGCGTCCGGTCCGCTCGATCCTGACAGCCTGCCCTCCATCGACGTCGTGGGCGTGAACGTGGCCGAGGACGGCAGCGCCTTCGATCCTGACGACGACGCCGAGGCCCCCGCCGCCCAGGGCGATGTGGATCCGGCGCCCTCCGCCTACGCGCCCCGTCCTGCCGCGGGCTCCGATCCCGACCGCACGGCCGACCTCTCCGGTTTGGACGAGTGCCTGGTCGATTCCAGCTACGTGCCGCCGAAGGCCTCTTGGCGCTCCGGCGACACCATGGAGATGCCGCGGATCGAAGGCGCGTCCGAACCGCGTCAGAAGGACTACCGCGCCCCCGACCCCAACAAGAAGAAGGGCGGGAAGGCCAAGGTCGCCGTCATCGTGATCGCCTGCCTGCTGGTGGCGGCGGGCGCGGCGGCGGCCGCCACGTACCAGATGGAGCTGTGGGGCGGCAAGATGCTGCCCGACGTGGTGGGCATGACCCAGACCGACGCTGCGGCCGTGCTCGAAGAGAAGGGCTTCTCGGTGCGCTCGACCGAGGTCGTCTCCGACGAGCCGGAGGGCGTCGTGCTGCTCATGGACCCCGGCGCCGGCTCCCGTCAGAGCGAGGGGACCGAGGTGGTGGTCCACGTGTCCGTGTCCCGCACCGTTCCCAACGTGGTGGGACGGCAGCGCGACGAGGCGGCCGCCCAGCTTGAGGACGCCGGTTTCGAGAACGTGTCCTTCGCCACGGAGAAGTCCGACGAGCGAGAGGGCACGGTTCTGGCCGTGTCCCCCGAGGCGGGCGCGAAGGCCCAGGCGGCGACGCCTGTCACGCTGACGGTGGCCGTTCCGTACACGGTTCCCGATATCGCTGGGATGAGCTGGAACGACGCCGTGGCGGCCCTGGAGGCGGAGGGGCTGGTGGTCGCAAGCGCCTACGTCTACGACGACAGCGTGGCCGACGGGACGCTGCTCGGCACCAATCCGGCCGCGGGCGAGAAGGTGGCCTCGGGTTCCACCGTGACCATCAACATCTCCCGGGCGCGCGGGGCCGAGCTGGAAGCGGCCGCTTGGACCTACCTGCAAAGCGTCGGCACGCTGACCTTGGGCGGGACCGTCTACGAGGTGCAGTCGGTGGACGGGGTGAGCTACCAGGGCAACGAGACGACGGCCTTCACCATAACGGGCGCGGCCGTGACCACGCTCGACGGCGAGACGGTGCGGACCTCCGCGCGGCAGAAGAACGGCGTCATCGTGTGGGACGCCGCGAACAACATCGTGAGCGTGTCCTAGGGTCCGGCGGTGCCGCAGACGTACGGCGCGCGCGTCATCGTGCTGCGCAAGACCAAGTTGGGCGAGAGCGACCTCGTTCTCACGATGCTGGCCGAGGACGGCTCGCAGCTGCGCGCGGTCGCGAAGGGGGCGCGCAAGCCCGCAAGCTCCTTCGCGTCGCGGTTGGAGCTGTACGCGGTGGCCGACGTCCTGCTGGCCCGGGGGCGCAGCCTCGATGTGGTCAAGGAGGCGCGCCTTGTGGAGGGCAACGAGCGTCTGAGGCTCGACATGGAGCATGCGGCCTGCGCCGCCCCCATGGCCGAGCTGCTCGACCGCGCCACGCACACGGGTCTGGAGAACCCCCGGCTGTTCGCGCTCACGCGAACCGCGCTCGCCGCCCTCGGGCGCGCCCGCCCGCAGGAGGCCCCGGCGATGTGCGCCGCCCACCTGGTCAAGGCTTTGGCGCTTCTGGGGCTTCGCCCGAGTTTTACGCTGTGCGCCCGCTGCGGCGCGGAGGTCGCCCGCCACGACGGCGGCGACGTCCGCGTGTCGTTTCGGGAGGGAGGGGTCCTGTGCGCCGACTGCGCGTCCCTCGTTGAGGCGCGGGTGGTGCCGCAGGGCGCGCTCGCCTGGTGCGAGGCGCTGTTGGGATCGACGTTCTCCCAGATAGAGGACTTGAAACCCGATTTGTCGGCATCGTTTTCGGTGTTGCGTTTTTGCCAGGAGTGGACGAAGGAGCATGTTGGTTTCAACCTGAAGTCCCTGAACTTCCTGTTCACTTGCGGCTTGTTTTGAACCATGAAGAGAAAGGAAGCCATGTACGCGTACAAGACGCACGGGACCTGCTCCCGCCAGATCAACATCGAGCTTGACGGCGAGGCGGTGGCGCACGTCGATTTCGTGGGCGGCTGCGACGGCAACCTCAAGGCTGTGTCGAAGCTGGTCGAGGGCATGACGGTGGACGAGGTGGCGGCTCTTCTGGAGGGCAACACCTGCGGGAAAAGGCCCACGTCGTGCGCCGACCAGCTGGTCAAAGGGCTGCGCGAGGCTCGCGAGGCCGCGCGGTGACGACTCGTCACGCCGCGTCGTAGGCCCAGATGGCGCGCGCCTGGCCCAAGACGACGTCGAAATCCCACGTCTGCGCGCTCCGTTCAGGGCTGTTGGGATCGCGCACCATAAGCCGGCCGTTGCGATCTATGCCGCACAGCACGATGAAATGACCGGTGGAGGTGAAGTCTCCGGGGCCCATGCTGCAGATGACGGGCGAGCCTCCCGCGATGGCGCGCCGCACGCTCTCCTCGTCGGCGGGAACCTCGCGGGCGATAAGCCCGCAGGAGGCCGCCCCTTCGGTCATGAAGGCCCAGGCGGTTCCGTCGGGGGTGGCGCAGCCCATCTGCTCGGACAGGGCGGCCATGTCCGCCGGGCTTCTGTCGTCGCGCCCTGTGAGCGCTATGTAGACCATCGACAAGCACGTGGGCCCGCACCCCGACTCGCCGAAATCGGCGCCCGCGTAGCGCACGGAGGCCCAGGCGGGGTCGCCTTGGTAGAGCGAGGGGACCTCGCCGGCCCTCCATTCGTCGCGCGGGGTGCTAAGCGGCGCTTCCGAGCCGCCCGCCTCCTGCGCGCCGGCCGAAAGCGCGCCCAAGGCCGATGCGGTGCACCAGGCGAGCGTCCCCAGGGCGCATACGAGGACGGCCGCCACAACGACATGCGCTGCCGAAAAGGTGCGCGGCGCGAACAGGGGCCGCCTTCTCGGCGGACGCCTGGCGTGGGCACGTCTGACGGCGGGAGTGCGCGGCGCGGAGCCGAACGAGTTGGTGTAGGACATGGGGATCTCCTTTCTTCGCCCCTCCATTGTCCTTGCCGCCGGCCCCCCTGTCCCGGAAGAACGGTCAACCGATTGCTTAAGCTTCCCTGAAGCCCCCGCACCCCCGCCGCCGTGTTCAACGGGCGCGCTCTTCGCTCAACTGCCGCGTCTGGCGCGGCGCACCCCTCGCTCAACCGTCGTGCCTGGCGGCGCACCCGCTCCGCAGCCGCTGCCCAGCGCGGCGCGTGGTTGCGCCGCCCAGCGGCCGCCCCGGCGGCGGGCTCTTAAGTTTCCCTTAATTCTGCCCGCCGCGCCCGAACTTCTCGCCGCCTGTGGATACAATGGGCGCGTCGGTTTCGGGCGGATCGCATCGGGCGGTCCGCGGAAGGGAAGGAGCGCCGGTGGGGGAGAGGAAGCGCGTCGCGGTGTGCGACGACGATCAGGCCATCGCCGATCTGGTCGGGCAGCTGCTCGCGGAGGCCGGGCTTGAGGCGCGCGCCTTCTACGGCGCCTCCGACTTGCTGGCAGCCCTTGGCCGAGAGCCGTTCGATCTTGTGATCCTGGACGTCATGATGCCGGTCATGGACGGTTTCTCCTGCTGCCGGGAGATCCGCCGCGCAAGCTCGGTGCCCGTCATCTTCCTGACGGCGAAGGACGAGGAAGTGGACAAGGTGGTGGGCTTTGAGCTGGGGGCCGACGACTACGTGGTGAAGCCCTTCAAGCCCCGCGAGCTGGTGGCGCGCGTCCGCGCCCGCATCAGGCGCGCCGAAGGCGGAGACGGGGCCGAAGGGGCGCTCGAGGCGTGCGGCATCGTGCTGGACGAAGCCGGCCACGAGGTCTCGCTGCACGGTGAGGCGCTCTCGCTCACCCCCAAGGAGTTCTCCATCCTCGCCTGCCTCATGAGGTCGAAGGGCAGGCCGGTGGCCTCGCGCGATTTGTTCGAGGAGGTGTGGGGCGAGGAGGCGAACGTCCAGAGCAACAACACGGTGATGGTGCACATCCGCCATCTGCGCAAGAAGCTGGCCGCTGTGGACTCGTCCCAGGAGTTCGTCGAGACGGTGTGGGGCGTGGGCTACCGGTTGGGATGACGCGACGGGCGGCCGGGCCGCCGAAGGAGGAGAGGCAATGGATCAGATCGCGTTCGCGCAGGCGCGCAAGGATCAGACCCGCAGGCTTTCGAACAGCGTGCTGTGGCGCACCGTGGCGGGCATCGTTGCGTTCGCCGTCGTTTACCTGTTCTCGTTCTCCCTGTTCATGGCAACGCTTGGAAACCCCGTGTCGAACGCCGTGTTCAACCTCGTGGGACAGAGCTACTGGCTGCATTCGACCATCGAGAACCTGTTTTTGGCGCTTGTCGCGGCGGGATTCGTGGGAGGCATCGTGCTCGTGGTGCGCTCGGGCATCAACCGGGCGCTGCGCTACTTCGACCTTTTGCTCGACTCGGCGGGCGATGTGCTCGCAAAGCGCGAAGGCCCTGTCTCGCTGCCGGTGGAGCTTGCGCCCACGGCCGCCGCGCTGAGCGCCATCAAGGAGGAGCGCGAGCGCGCCGACCGCGCCGCGCAAGCGGCCGAGGGGCGCAAAAACGAGCTGGTGGCCTACCTGGCCCACGACGTCAAGACCCCGCTCACCTCCATGATCGGCTACCTGACGCTGCTCGAGGAGTCGCCCGACCTGCCCGAGCGGACGCGGGCGCGCTACACGGGCGTCGCGCTGGAGAAGGCGTACCGCCTGGAGGGGCTGCTCGACGAGTTCTTCGAGATCACGCGCTACAACCTGCACGCCATCCCCATCGAGCGCTCGCGGTTCGACGCCGCGCTGTTCTGCGGGCAGGTGATCGACGAGCTCTTCCCGCTCGCCGAGGCGCGGAACCTGCGCCTTGTCTACGAGGGGCCGCAGGAGCTTTCCGTGTTCGCGGATGCGGGCAAGGTGGCCCGCGTGCTCAACAACGTCATGAAGAACGCGGTGGCCTACGCCGATCCGGGCACCGACGTCTCGGTGCGCACCTCGATCGCCACCGGGGCGGACGGCTTCGCATGGTGGGAGCTTACCGTCACCGATCGCGGACGCGAGCTGGCCCCGCAGCACCTCGAGCGCATCTTCGAGCGCTTCTACCGGGTTGACGAGGCCCGCGGCGGGCAGGCCGGCGGGGCGGGGCTGGGGCTGGCCATCGCCCGTGAGATAGCGCGCGCCCACGGCGGGGACATCTACGCCGCCAGCAACGCGGGAATCACCTCGTTCACCGTTTGGATTCCCCAGGGTCCCTCCCGGGCCGCGTAGGGGGCGTCCGCCTCCAAGCCCTCGCCTTGCTTGCTCCGTCTCCTTGCGTTTCCCCTCTCGCTTCGCCTCCCGTCGCATGCGGGCGCGCCTTTGTGGGCAAGCTGTGGCGCGCATCGCGCGTCGCTTGCCGGGGATGGCCGCTTCGCCTACAATGGGCAGGCTGCGAAACCGCAGGCACTTCCCGCTTGGTTTCCATGCGTCCACCGCATGGCCACCCAGAGGGGAGCATGAGAAGCGCCGGCGCCTGACGCCGCGCACGAGGGCGGGGCCAAGGCGCCCTGCGGGAAAGGTGGAGAAGCATGGCTGACAAGCTTAGCATCAGCAAGGAGCGCACGGCCGAGCTCATCAAGGAGTTTGGCAAGGGCGAGGCCGATTCCGGCAGCCCCGAGGTGCAGGTTGCCATCCTTTCGGAGCGCATCCGCAACCTGACCGAGCATCTGAAGGTCCACAAGAAGGACAACCACACGCGCCGCGGGCTCATGATGCTCATCGGCAAGCGCCGCGGCCTTCTGAAGTACATCAAGAACCGCGACATCGAAGAGTACCGCGCGCTCATCAAGAAGCTGGGCATCCGAGACAACATCTAGCCAGCCAAACGAAAGCCCGCCCCGGCGGGCTTTCGCATAGCGGTCGGAGGCGCAAGGGCGCGTCCGCTCGCGGCGGCGGGGGAACGGTGAGTACCCCGTCAGCCGAAGAAGCTTGTCCGCACTAGGGCGGCAAGGCGAAGAGAAAGAACAAGGCATCATGGAGAAAATCGTCGAATCCTTCGAACTGTACGGGAAGCAGTACCGTTTGGAGACGGGCGAACTGGCCAAGCAGGCCACCGGCGCCGTCCTCGTCACGCAGGGCGACACCACGGTGCTCGTGACGGCCGTCATCTCGAAGCAGGAGAAGGACTACGACTTCTTCCCCCTCACGGTGGATTTCATCGAGAAGATGTACGCCGTGGGCCGCATCCCCGGCGGCTACCTCAAGCGCGAGGCGCGCCCCTCCGACAAGGGCACGCTCACGGCGCGCATGGTGGACCGTCCCATCCGCCCCGGCTTCGCGGACGGCTTCAAGCGCGAGGTCCACATCGTGTGCACGACGCTCGTGGTGGACAGCGTGAACCCGCCCGACACCGTGTGCGTGATGGGCGCCTCCGCCGCCCTCATGCTGGGCGCGGCCCCGTTCGACGGCCCGGCCGCCTGCGTGCGCATCGGCCGCGACGTGGAGACGGGCGAGTTCATCGTGAACCCGACGTTCGAGGAGTCCGAGCGCTCCGATTTGGAGCTGACCATCGCCGGCACCGCCGACTACATCTCCATGGTGGAGGCCGGCGCCAACGAGATCAGCGAGGAGGACATGCTGGCCGCCATGACGTTCGGCCAGGAGGCCATCGCGGCGTTCTGCGAGGTCCAGCAGCGCTTCCTCGACCGCTGCGCCATCGAGCCGGTGGAGTGGCCGGTGCATGTGGCCGATCCTTCCATCGCCGAGCGCGTCGCCCCTCACCTGGACGAGATGTCCGCCGCCCTGCGCGATGCCGACAAGCTCTCCCGCATGGCCAAGGTGGAGGCGCTCAAGGAGCGCGTGGCGTCCGAGGACTTCTCGGAGGAGGAGCGCGACGCGTGGGGCTCCGACATCGCCGCCGAGCTCAAGAAGCTTGAGAAACGCGCCATGCGCGCCATGGTCATTGAGACGGGCGAGCGCGCCGACGGCCGCGCGCCCGAGGAGATCCGCCCGCTGCACATCGTGCCGGGCTACCTGCCCCGCGTCCACGGCTCGGGCCTGTTCCAACGCGGCCAGACGCAGGTGCTCTCGGTGTGCACGCTCGGCATGCTGAGCGAGTGGCAGCGCCTTGACACCATCGACCCCGCCGAGGGCAAGCGCTACATGCACCAGTACAACTTCCCGCCGTACTGCACGGGCGAGACCGGCCGCATGGGCGCGCCGAAGCGCCGCGAGATCGGCCACGGGGCCCTCGCGGAGCGCGCGCTTTTACCGGTGCTTCCGGGCGAGGACGAGTTCCCCTACGCCATCCGCGTGGTCAGCGAGGTGCTGGAGTCCAACGGCTCGTCGTCCATGGCTTCCACCTGCGGCTCGACGCTCGCCCTCATGGACGCCGGCGTGCCCATCTCCTCTCCCGTGTCCGGCATAGCCATGGGCCTTATCAAGGAGGGCGACGACGTGGTCATCCTCTCCGACATCCAGGGCATCGAGGACTTCCTCGGCGACATGGACTTCAAGGTGTGCGGCACGGAGAAGGGCATCACGGCCCTGCAGATGGACAACAAGGCCCGCGGCCTGTCCGTCGACATCCTGGCCCGCGCGCTCAGGCAGGCCCGCGAGGGCCGCGCCCACATCCTGGACGCCATGCTGCAGACCATCGACGCGCCGCGTCCCGAGCTTTCGCAGTTCGCGCCGCGTATCGAGACCATCGTCATCCCCGTGGACAAGATCCGCGACGTCATCGGCAGCGGCGGCAAGGTGGTGCGCGGCATCCAGGAGGAGACGGGCGCCCACATCGACATCCAGGAGGACGGCACCATCCACATCGCCGCGGTGGAGGGTCCGGCCGGGGAGGCCGCCAAGGCCATGATCCTGTCCATCGTCAAGGAGCCCGAGGCCGGCGAGATCTACGACGGCGAGGTCGTGGGCATCAAGGACTTCGGCGCGTTCGTGAAGCTGACCGCCGCCAAGGACGGCCTGCTGCACATCTCGCGCGTGGCGAACGGGCGCGTGGGCAAGGTGGAGGACGTCTTGTCCTTGGGCGACGTGGTGAAGGTGAAGGTGCTCGAAGTGGATCCCGCGACGGGCAAGATCTCGCTTGACCGCTTGGACAAGCCCGAGGCCCCGGCCGGCGGCGATGACGCGGGGCGCGCAGAGCGCAAGATGCGCGAGGACCGCGGCGAGCGCGACAACCGCCCGGGCCGCAGCGGGCGCGGAGGACGCACGCCGCGCCGCCGCCACGAGGCCCAGTAGGCGC
The DNA here is from genome assembly GCF_965361815.1 of Rubneribacter sp. NCBI lineage: Bacteria > Bacillati > Actinomycetota > Coriobacteriia > Eggerthellales > Eggerthellaceae > Rubneribacter > Rubneribacter sp. The sequence continues at coordinate 1,663 of NZ_CBDTNW010000089.1, read as the reverse complement.
GCGGAGGGAAGGCGGACGGTCATGATACGGGTTGCTGTCGCAGGATGCGCCGGGCGCATGGGGGGCACGGTCGTCGGGGCGGTGGAGGCCGCTTCTGACATGGAGGTCGCGTGCGGGGTGGATCCGCACGCGGGCGGGGGCGTTTCCTTCCCCGTGTTCCGCTCGGTGCGCGAGGCGCTCGACGGCGCCGATTTCGACGTGCTGGTGGACTTCACGCAGCCCGACGTCGTGGAGGGAAACCTGCGCGAGGCGCTGCCTGAGGGCGTGGACTGCGTGGTGGGCACCACGGGACTTTCGACCGGGGCGCTCGAGGAGCTGGCGAGCCTGGCCCCGGCGGGAACCTGCCTGTTCTACGCGCCCAACTTCACGACGGGCGCCGTGCTCATGATGGAGTTCGCCAAGGCGGCGGCCCCCTACTTCCCCGAGGCGGAGGTCCTGGAGTTCCATCACTGCAACAAGAAGGACGCGCCCTCCGGCACGGCGGTGCGCACGGCCCAGCTCATCTCCGAGGCGCGCGGCGGCCGGGCGAGCGAGGCCCCGGGCCGCGAGACCGAGGTCGCCGGCGCCGAGGGCGCGCGCGGAGCACTTGTGGAGGGGGTTCCCGTGCACTCCGTTCGCTCGATGGGCTACGTGGCCAGCCAGGAGGTGGTGTTCGGGTCGTTCGGCCAGACGCTTTCGGTCCGCCACGACTCGTGGGATCGCGCCTCCTACATGCCGGGCGTCCTTCTGGGCATCCGCAGCGTAGGCGAGCGCGAGGGCCTCGTTGTAGGTTTGGAGAACTTCATGAAGTGACGTGCGCACACGTGGCATAATGAACGTTCGACAAGAGGAGAAGGCAGGCGCGGGCGATGCCTCCCGCGCCGCAAGACGGTGAGGAGCAGTCATGTCGCAGCCCCGTTTCGGCCGCATGATCCCGGCCATGGTGACGCCTTTCGACGAGGAGCTGGAGCTTGACCTCGACAAGGTGCGGGCGCTTGCCGTGCGCCTGGTCGAAGGCGGCAGCGACTCGCTTATCGTCAACGGCACGACCGGGGAAAGCCCCACGGTGTTCTACCCGCAGAAGATGCAGCTGTTCCGCACCGTGGTCGAAGCTGTGGACGGGCGGGTGCCCATCATCGCCAACGTGGGCGACAACTGCACGGCCGACACGGTGAGCTTCGCCCGGGAGGTCTCGCAGCTTGGCGTGGACGGGCTTATGTGCGTGGTTCCCTACTACAACAAGCCGCCGCAGGAGGGCCTCTACCGCCATTTCGCCACCATCGCCGATGCGGTGGAGCTGCCCATCATCCTGTACAACATTCCGGGGCGCTGCGTGGTGAACATGGAGGCGGAAACCACGCTGCGTTTGGCCAGGGAGTTTTCCAACATCGTGGCCGTGAAGGAGGCGTCGGGCAAGATGGACCAGGTCAAGGCCATCGTGGACGGCGCGCCGGAGGGCTTTTGCGTGTACTCGGGGGACGACTCGGCCACCTTGGACGTCATGAGGCGGGGCGGGGTCGGCGTCATATCCACCATCGGCAACGTCGCGCCGGCGCGCATGAAGGAGATCGTGGATTTGGCGGCTGCGGACAGGCAGGAGGCCGCCGAGGCGGCCCACGAGCGCCTCATGCCGCTTATTACCTGGTTGTTCTAGAAATCGAACCCCATCCTGGTCAAGGAGGAC